>BTQV01000075.1:0-6804 GCA_036986055.1 Thermodesulfobacteriota bacterium | reverse complement strand
AATGCCGTGGGTAACGCCGCTTTTTATTACACCGCCGGCGACCTCACCGGTTATGTCGATGAGTTCGCACCTTTTTTTGGTTATTACGCTCAGGCTCACCATAAGCAGTACTCCATTATTAGTATTATGATAACCTTACTTCACGGCGGCGCCCGTGTCAATGGGGCGGGAAAGAGATTTGGCGGGTAAAATCCGGGGATTGCATTTTTTATTAAATGGGATAGGCTTGAAGTAGCGGCCCCCTGTGAGTATGAAAAGGCGTCGTCCGCGTTCAAGAGAAAGGGCGGTAAATATGGAGCCTGTGGACTGGGAAAAATTGTATAACGAAGAAGACGTGGAGAAGATGCCCTGGTATTTCGAGGGACTCGACCCGGACCTCGAAAAGGCCCTTGAAAGGCTCTCCATAACCTCGGGGACGTGCCTCGACCTATGCACCGGCCCCGGCACACAGGCCTTCACCCTCGCCGGGCGCGGCTTCCATGTGACGGCCACCGACATCTCGGAGACGGCCGTAAGGATGGCCGCGCAGAAGGCCGTCCGCAAAGCCCTCTACATTGAGTTCGTCAGGAACGATATACTCAACAGCACCCTTGAAAGTGAATTTGATTTCGTCTTTGACAGGGGGTGCTTTCATACGCTCACGCCGGAGTTAAGGGGGGCTTATATCGAATCAATCTCTGGGCTTGTAAAGAGCGGCGGATTTTTATTCCTGAAATGTTTCAGTAACCTTGAGACGATGAAAGAGGGACCCTACCGCTTCACCCCTGATGAGTTAAGGGAGTATTTTAGCGGCTTGTTCAAAATTATATCTATTGAAGAGACCGTCTATCACGGCACGCTGACGCCCCTGCCCAAGGCCCTCTTCGCTACCATGAAAAGGGTGTGAGCCTTTAAGGAAAGAAGCGCGTCTGCCGCGCGGGCTCTGTTCAGGAGGGTTTTTCAGGCGGCCTTGACAAGGTTTTTCTTTTACTGTAACGTTTAAGCCCTTGAAGGTCAATTTGTCCACGCAAGATAAAGACGTTTTTTTTATGGCCGAGGCCCTGAAGGAGGCGTCAAAGGCCGGGGAGCTCGGAGAGGTTCCGGTGGGGGCTGTCATTGTCCACGGCTCCGAGGTAATCGCGAGGGGGTACAACAGGAAGGAGACTTCCCTGAACCCCACGCACCACGCCGAGATAATCGCCATAGAGAGGGCCGCTAAAAAGCTCAAGAACTGGCGCTTAAGGGGGACCACCCTTTATGTTACACTCGAGCCCTGCCTCATGTGCATGGGCGCGATAATACAGGCGCGCGTTCCGAGGCTCGTCTTTGCCGCCCTCGACCCCAAGGCCGGGGCCTGCGGCTCGCTCTACGATTTATCAAATGACAAGAGGCTCAACCACAGGGTCCATGTGACCTCGGGCGTAGGCGAAGACGGAGCGAGGGAAATACTCAAGAAATTCTTTTCGAAACTGAGGAAGAGGGGATAATTTTTTTGCTGGAATTTTCAATAAAACATTTTATATTATATTAAAAGAGGGATTCCACAATGGCTGAGATTGCAGAGAACATCTTTCGCGAATACGACATAAGGGGGACTTACGGTGCCGACTTGACCGACGAAACGGCGGAGCTTATCGGCAGGGCATACGCGGTTTATGTCCGTAAGAACAACCTCCTGAAAGACCCCATTACAGTAAGCGTTGGAAGGGACGTGAGGACGAGTTCCAAGCCGCTGCACGACGCGCTGGTAAAGGGCCTTACAGATAGCGGGATAAACTGCGTCGACATCGGCGTATGCCCGACGCCTCTACAGTATTTCTCCACCCATACCCTTAACGTGGACGGCGGGTTCATGATAACTGGGAGCCACAACCCCCCCGAGTACAACGGCTTCAAGGTAAGCATAGGCAAAGAGACGATACACGGCCCGGAGATCCAGGACCTTAAGGATGTCCTCAAAGAGCACGTCCTCGGAAAGGCTCTCCCTGAATTCACGAAAGGCACTGTTGAGAAGGTCGATATCATCTCAAGGTATCTGGAGGATTTAACGGGAAGGTTTGACCTGCAGGAGACAAAAAAACCCGTAAAGGTCGTCCTCGACAGCGGCAACGGTACGGCCGGGCCCGTGGCGCCGGTCCTCTTGAGGGCACTGGGCTGCGATGTGGTGGAACTTTACTGCGAGCCTGACGGCACCTTCCCCAACCACCATCCGGACCCCACCGTGCCCGCCAACCTGGCTGACCTCATCGGGAAGGTAAAAGATGAGGGGGCTGATTTCGGTGTGGCCTACGACGGGGATGCCGACCGTATCGGCGTTGTCGACGAAGGGGGCGATATTATCTGGGGGGACCGCCTCATGGTCATCTTCTCAAGGGACATTCTCGCCGAGAGCCCCGGAGAGACGATAGTGGGGGAGGTAAAGTGCTCTCAGGTCCTGTACGACGAGATAGAGAGGCTCGGCGGCAGGCCCGTCATGTGGAAGACGGGACATTCGCTTATAAAATCCAAGATGAAGGAGTTGGGCGCCGCCATGGCGGGTGAGATGAGCGGCCATATATTCTTCGCCGACAGGTATTACGGTTTTGACGACGCCATATACGCCTCGTGCAGGCTCGTGGAAATCCTGGCCAAGAAGAGGGCCGGCGACGAAACAGTCGCCTTCTCAACGCTCCTTGCCGGGCTTCCCACCACGCACGTAACCCCTGAGATAAGGGTCGAGTGTCCGGACGAGATAAAGTTCAAGGTAATAGAGCGGTTGAAAGAGACGATGGGCGAGAGTACGGCGGACTTCAAGATAAACGATATGATAACCATAGACGGACTGAGGGTGAACTTTGAAGGCGGATGGGCCCTTGTGAGGGCGAGCAATACCCAGCCCGTCCTCGTCTTGAGGATAGAGGCCTCGGGAGAGGATCTCCTTGAAAGGGCAAAGGTCTTTATGAAGGAGAAGCTAAAGAAAGTAGCCCCGGAAGTCTCTGTGCCCTTTTAATACTAACGGCCTTGTTTCAGGGCCTTTATAGCCTCGGCGGTTTTTTCCGTTATGCCCGGGATTGCCATGAGTTCTTTAATGCCGGCCCCGAGCACCCCTTGCATATCCCCGAACCTTTTGTAGAGCGCCTTTTTTCTCTTTTCCCCTATGCCCTCCACCGAGTCGAGGATGGAGGTAATCCCTTCTTTCTTCCTTAATTTTCTCTGGTACGTTATGGCGAACCTGTGTACCTCGTCGCGTATCCTCCTTAAGAGCAGGTCAGGGGCCGTGCCCTCTTTAAGAAGTACAGGGTCTTTTACGTTTGGCAGATAGACCCGCTCACCCTTTGACGCCTTTTTCGCGCCCACTGGTCTCCGGGGTTCGTCTTCTGGCTTGTCCTTGGCCAGGGCCGCCACGTCAATGCCCCCCACGTCAACTCCCCCCTTGAGTGCCAGGGCGTCGAGCACCTTTAGCGCCACGCCGAGCTGGCCCTTGCCCCCGTCAACGATGATAAGGTCTGGCATGGCCTCTGCCGGGGTCTTCGAGTATCTCCGTGAGATAACCTCGTGCATCATGGCGTAGTCGTCGGGGCCCTCTACCCCCCTTATCTTAAAGAGCCTGTAGCCGGATTTGTCGGGGACCCCGTTTTTAAAGGTCACGACGGCCCCAACGGCGAGCATCCCGCTTATGTTGGATATGTCGAAGGCCTCGATTCTCCGGGGGGGCTTTTTGAGCCTGAGCCTCTTCATCAGCGCCATTGCGGCCTCCTCCTCCAGGGTTTCCTTCTTCGTCTTTTTCCTTATGGACTCAGCGGCGTTCTTCTCGGCGAGTTGTACGAGTTTTAATTTATCCCCCCGCGACGGCACGCGGAGCGTTACCTTTTTTTTGCCCCTTTCACCGAGCCAGCCCTCTATGAGTTCCGGGTCTTCGGGCCTTAGAGTGAGGAGCAGTTCTCCGGGGATGAACCTGTCGGCCCGGTAGAACTGCGTCAGAAAAGACGAGAGTAACGCTTCGGAGGGCAGCCCCGTGTCATGGAAGGTGTAGCAAAAACTGTTCGATATCCTCCCCCCCCTTACGAAGACCACTTGTATTGATACGACGCCCGAGCCTCTGGCGAGGCCGAAGACGTCCCTGTCAACGGCCCTGTGTGAAACTACGGTCTGCTTTTCGAGCATCTCCTCTATGGAGGAGATCTGGTCCCTCATGCGGGCCGCCTTTTCAAAGTCGAGCCTCTGGGCCGCGTCTTTCATCTTCCTTTTAAGTATTTTAAGCAGTTCGGCGTTCTTGCCCTCGAGGAACATTACGGCCCCGCCGACGAGTTCCCTGTACGCCCTTTCGGTAATGAGTCCGGCGGCCGGTCCGCTGCACAGGCCCAGCTGGTAGTCGAGGCAGGGCCTTGTCCTGTTCCTGAATGCGGATATGGAGCCCGCGCAGAGGGGGAAGATACGTCTTATGAGTTTTATCGTCCCGCGTACGCTGCGGGCCGAAATATATGGGCCGAAATACCTTGAGCCGTCCTTTTTTATCTGCCTCGTCACCAGTATGCGCGGGAATTTTTCCCCCGTGGTTATCTTTATGGAGACGTAGGTCTTGCTGTCCTTGAGTCTTATGTTGTACTTGGGCTTGTATTGCTTCAGGAGGGTGTCTTCGAGTAGAAGGGCCTCTTTTTCATTGCCGGTTATGATGTAGTCTATCTCCTCGGTCCTGGACGCGAGGAATTTTACGGCGTAGCGCCCGTCCCCGGCGGCGCGGAAATAACTCCGCACCCGTGCTTTAAGGTTCTTTGCCTTGCCTATGTAAAGGACCCCGCCGCCTCTGCCCTTCATAAGGTAAACGCCGGGCAGTGTGGGGAGGTTTTTTAGTTGCCCCTCTATTAGAGGCCTCCCGGCCGCCGGACTTTCCGGTTCTTTTTTTATCTTTTTTTCAGTCATTTTTTTATGGTTATAATAAGGGCTTCTTTTTACGGCGGCCCCGCGCCTTTATAAGGGCCGCCTTTATTATATCCAAAGAGGGGGTTTTTATTAATCAAAAAAATCTTGAGAGGGTTTTGTGAAAGGCGTGTCCAGTGTTGTCAGGGACGGGCAAGGCGCTTAAACGCATGCAGGACGGTTTCGGTTAAAAGTCCGGGCGATGTTGCGGGGGCGTTGCGGGGCTGGGGATGAAAAACCCGGGTTATGGGCGGGTAGGGCGGTTAGCGCGCCCTTTCGATATATTTGCCGTTCTCCGTATCAACCCTTATAACTTCGCCGTTTTCCACAAAAGGCGGGACGTTTACAACGAGCCCTGTCTCAAGGGTGGCGGGTTTGGGCGAGGAGGTGGCTGTCGCGCCCTTTAAGAAGGGGGCCGTGTCAACCACCTCGAGTTCAACGACCTTTGGCGGCTCCACGCCTACGGGGGAATTGTTGTAAAACTCTATCATGAATTTTATGTTGGGTATGAGGTAGAACTTGTAGTCGCCGACGATATCGTCGGTGAGGGTAATTTGCTCGAAGGTGGAGGTGTTCATGAAGTGGTAATCTCCGTCGCTCGAGTAGAGGTACTCCATCTCGTGGGTTTCAAGGCGCGCCCGCTCTACCCGTTCGTCGGAGCGGAAGCGGTTCTCCACGTTGGAGCCGGTCTTCAAGTTCTTGAGCTTGGCCTGCACCATGCCCATGCCCCTTCCAGAGGTCACGTGATGTACGCTTACGACCCTGTGCGGCTCGTTGTTGTAGAGCACCGTCATGCCCGGCTTCATCTGCGTCGCTGGTATCATCCCCTCATATTCCCTTTTAAAAGTTTTTTGAGGCCGGCGGGCCTGCGCCGTAAAACTCAGCCCACGTACTTCTTAACGTACTCCGCCGTACCCTGCGTCTTGAGTTTGTCGAAGAGGAGGTCGAATTTCTCTTCCAGCTCGCCGGATATGGTCTTTATCCTGTCGGCGCCCATATCCCATATCTTTTCCTTGAAGGGGCCGAACCCCTTTTTCCTCGTCTTGTAATAGAACTGTTCGTCCGTCATCCCTTCCTTGCGCTCGCCGGAGAAGTTCTCGTCGAGGTAGCGGTAGATCTCTTTTTTCAGGTCCTCGGGAAAGGCGGGGCTGTCGTAGATAATGTTCTGAAAGCCCGTGGCGAGATGGACCTCCGAGGCGCCGCGTTCGGGGAAGAGGTGGAAGGCGTCGTCGGGGAGGGTGGAGGCGCCGTGCTGTACCACGCCCGAGAGGCCGTAGACCTCGCGCGCCACCTTCGTGAGCCTTTCAATGGTGTCGAAGTCCACCTTCACCTTTGCTATTGACCCGTCGGGCAATACCACGCCGCCGTGGGATGTGCCAGTCTGGATGCTTATCTTGCTTATGCCCTTTACGCCCTCTCCCAGGGTCTTCAGGAACCCGTCCATGAAGGCCCGGAGTTCTTCTTCCGTGGAGTTCTTTCCGCCAACCTCGCCTATCTCGCCGCCAACGGAGATGGTGACGCCTTCGGGTTCAATATCCCTTATAAACTTCGTAAGGGCGGCGGTGGTCTCGAAGTTGGGGCGCTGCTGCTCGGTTACGTCGGGTTTGGAGAGGTCCACGACCGTGGAGGAGTC
Source organism: Thermodesulfobacteriota bacterium (assembly GCA_036986055.1). Lineage (GTDB taxonomy): Bacteria > Desulfobacterota > GWC2-55-46 > GWC2-55-46 > JADFVP01 > BTQV01. The sequence goes on along the minus strand of BTQV01000075.1, from coordinate 296 downwards.
TATGTCGATATTAAGGAAATCGGCTTCAACGGCCTCTTTTATGAGGTCTTTCATGCCGTTTACTTCCGCCTCCCTGTCCTTCCCGAAGTTGTCCGCCTTTATCTGGAAGTGGTCCCCCTGTATGAAGACCGGCCCCTTGAAACCCTCCTTAACGGCCGCCGCAAGGAGGCAGGCTGTGTACTCCGCGGGCCTCTGCGCGGTGTAGCCTATCTCGCTTTTTGCAATCTCAAAGATAAAGGCCCCGGCGTCGTGTTTAATGGCCGTTCTGAAGACCATCCGCGCCGTATCGTAGGTGA
>BTQV01000074.1:0-6896 GCA_036986055.1 Thermodesulfobacteriota bacterium | reverse complement strand
GGGCGCCCTTTTGCCCCTTACCAGGACCTCGCCCCCGGACGAAAGGTGCCTTGGAAGCCCGTCTCCATATCCCATGGGGAGGGTGGCGATGAGGCTTTTCCGCCTTGTTACAAAGGTCCTGTTGTAGCTAATGGGAGACCCGGCGGGAAGGGTCTTTAACTGGAGTATGCGGGTCTTTATTTCCATGGCCGGTCTTAGCAGGATCTCGGAGGAGAGGCGCTTTGCTGGGTACGCCCCGTAGAGCATTATCCCGGGCCTTACGAGGTTGAACCTGGACTCTGGCAGGCAAAGGGCCGCCGCGCTGTTGGCCATGTGTATGAACTCGGGGTCCAAGCCCCTCTCTTTAATCTTTTGAACCGCTCCCTTGAAGGCGTCTATCTGCGCCTCTGAAAACCCCTTTTCCGGTGATTCGGCCTCTACAAAATGAGAGAGCACGCCTTCGAGCCTCAGGTGCTTTAAGCCCTTGAGGCAGTCCAGAAAGGGGCCCGTTTCAGAGGGCCTTATGCCGAGGCGTCCCATGCCAGTATCAATCTTCAAGTGGAAATTTTTTAAGGAACCTAATCTGGAAGCGGCCTCGTTAAGGAGAAGGGCCGATTCTTTATCGCAGACAACAGGGGTCAGGTCGAATTCAAAGACCTCCTCCATCTGTTCGGGGAAGAGGCCTCCGAGGACTATAACCCCGCCCTTGATCCCCGCATCCCTGAGCCTTATACCTTCTTCGGGTATGGCGACGCCGAAAAACCCGCAGCCGGCGTCCGCCAGTGTCCGGGCCACCTCAACGTCGCCGTGGCCGTAGGCGTTGGCCTTTACCACGGCCATGACCCTGACCCGGGGCTTGAGCCTTTTTCTCAACTCGAGATAATTATGCCTGATCGCCCCTCTATCGATAAAAGCGGTGGTAGGCCTTTTGTTCAATGAAAAATTCTCTCCGGATTTTTAAAAAACCGCTCGACGGATACTCGAAATGCGCTGATAAACGGCCCTATGAAAGGGCAAAACTCCACCGCCGCGCAATCACGGCGCTACGGAAGCCCGTTTATCTTACTATAAAAATATTTTTTTTGAAACCAGGCATTTTTTATTTTTTTGAGGAAAGATAAGAGAAAAAAAGAGGGGTCGGGCCGGGGCGGGCCTTTGAGGGGCGTTGAATGTGGCCTTGATTTCCTTGCGGTCAGGGTTTTTTTTATCCCAGCCGGCTCTTAAGGGCCGGCTGGGGGCGGATGATGTCACGAGAGCGTTTCAAGGACCCCGGGGTTGACGGATAATTTTTTGCCGACCTTTTTAAGCGCCTCGCGCTGGATCTGCCTTACGCGCTCCCTTGTAATGCCGAGCCTGTCTCCAAGGCTCTGGAGACTGGCGGGCTCGTCTGCCATGACCCTGTCTTTTATTACGATGCGCTCCTTTTTGTTAAGGACTTCGAGGGCGCTCGCTATCTCCCTTCTGGCTATGGCCATGGTCTGTTTCTCGGCGAGGGCGTCTTCCTGGCCCGGACCGCCGTCGTTCAAGAGGTCCTGGTGGGTGGTCTTTTCATCTCCCACCGTATTGTTCAGCGAAAGTTCGGGCAGGAAAACAGGCTCCGAGTCGTTCTTGCTCTCGAGGGCGGGTTTTCTGTAAAAGAGCATCTTCTTCAGCGCCCTGGGGCTCCTCTTTACAATCCCCACCGTCTTGATGATGAAGTCCTGTATGGATGACCTTATCCACCAGGTGGCGTAGGTGATGAACCTGAAGCCCTTATGTGGGTCGAACTTCTTGACCGCCACCATGAGCCCCATATTGCCTTCCTGGATGAGGTCGGCGAGTTTGCAGCCGTAACTGCGGTACTCCATGGCTATCTTCACAACGTAGCGGAGGTTCGATGTGACGAGTTTGTGCGCGTCTTCGACCTTTTTATGCTTATAGTAACGCGCCGCCGTCTCAAACTCCTCTTCCCTGGAGAGAAGAGGATATTTGTTTACGTCGGCGAGATATAACTGTAGAGAATCAGCAGGAACTGGTAGATTCATAAATCTTCCGGCCTCCTTTGTTGGCACTCTCTTATCCGGAGTGCTAATATTATATATTCAAACTAACCGTTTGTCAATCTCAAGAAGGTTGGTGATGGTGCAAGTGGCTCTTGTTGTTGATAAAGACCAAACCATGTACCCAGGAAGAGTCCTCTGAGGGGGAACGGGGGGCTCACGTATTTGCGCGGGCCTTTAGGGACCGGCGCGCCGGCGGGTCCTTGTCCTGAATGTCTTAGTGGGACTCTTCTATCGCCCCTGCAAGGTACATCATCGAAAGGAGGACGAAGACAAAGGTCTGGATGAAGACAACGATTAAGCCGAGTAGCGTGGACATGGCAAAGAGAGGAAGGGAGTAGGGCAGGAGCAGTCCGAGCACACCTACTATCTGCTCGTGGCCCATCATGTTTCCGAAGAGCCTGAGTGAAAGTGAGACGGGCCTTGCGATGTGGCCTATAAGCTCGATGGGTATCATCAGAATCGCCAGCGCCCAGAAAGGGCCGACGAAGTGTTTGATATATTTTACGCCGTGCATCTTGATCCCGATTATGTGGGTGAGGAAGAAGACCGTTATGGCGAGACCCACGGTGGAGCTGAGGGTGGCCGTGGGGGGGATAAGCCCCGGGATAAGCCCCATTACGTTGGCAAAGAATATATAGAAGGTCAGTGTGAGGATAAAGGGCAGGTAGCTTTTGCCACGGGGCCCCATGGTCTCTTCCACGAGGTCCACGAAGACCAGTATTATTACCTCGACTATGCTCTGGAGTTTGCCCGGCACTATCTTGAGGTTCCGTGTGAAGAGGTATGAAAAGATAATAAGCCCGAGGGATATGTAAATCATGACGGCGACATGCGCCGGGAGACCGAAGGTGGGCAGTATTATACTTGGATGCATGTTATTTAAACAACTCCTTTGCGGTAAATACCATGGAACCGATGGCGATGAATATGGATGCGCTGATGCCGGTGAGCGGGGGCCAGGGGTTATGAACAAACCCCAGCATTATCGTGAAAAAGATTATGGCCGCCGTTACCAGAAACCTGAGGTAGCACCTGGGCATTACGTATCTCATGGCCTTTTCCGACGTTATGGTGAGGCTCTTTCTTACAATGAGGTAAAGCCAGACGAGGTTTACAACGCCGAGAAGATACCCCGCGGCGAACCCTGTGGTGTATGAACTTCCCGCAACGGCCATGAGGGCCGTAATGGCCGCGCCGGCCATGATGATCAGCATGCCGGCCTTGAAGTCGCCGGGGATGGGCGCACCATAGGACGGGGACGGTTTGACCTTTATCGCTTCAGCTGCCATATTTCTTCGCCGATCTATACATGTTCATGAAACCGGCCGCTATGCCCAGGACGAGGAATATCATCATAAGCCACGGCTTTGTGTTAAAATACTTGTCCAGATAATAGCCTATAAGGAACCCGGCAAAGGTGCTCCCCACGAGATGCGTACCCATGGATGTGAGCAGATAGAGTCCTCTAAAGGACCCGCCGTTTCTTTTTTTTGCCATCGGGGAAGGGGATATTTAAAATTTGATTATCAGGAACGTCCCCTTGATTTATCAGGTTTTTTTATCATAGAGGCCCGGGTAAAGTCAATTTTTATTTCCATAGCCGCCGTCTGGTGGTACCGTATCCTGCTTTTTCTTCGCAATTTATGCATAATTTACTGAAAATACCTTAATTCTTTTACTTTTTTTCATTATTGCAGGAGGTTTCTAAGGTTTCTTGAAGGAGACCTTCTTAAAGAACCTCTTGCCCGCCTGAATGAGGTGTTTTTTTTCCGTGGTGAGTTCGGACTTCCTGTCAGTTGTCTTTACGCCGTCCACCCTTACGCCGCCCTGCTCAATGAGCCTTATGGCCGCAGAGGTCCCCGCGGCGAGCCCAGCTGAGACGAGAACCCTGGGGAGCCACATCTTTTCAGTGTCAGTTGGTATCACCACTTCCTCGATGTCTTTCGGGGTCTTTTTGTCTTTAAAGAGCGCCCTAAAACCCTCTTTCGCCTTCTCCGCCTCAACGGGGCCGTGGAACCTCGCGGTTATCTCGAAGGCGAGGGCCTCTTTGGCCTCCTTAGGATGGACCTTGCCGCCCCTTATCTCCTCAATCCTCTCGGGCGGCGCGTCGCTAAGAAGTTCATAGTAACGGTACATCAGTTCGTCGGAGATTGACATTACCTTGCCGAATATCTCCGCCGGGGGCTCTGTTATGCCGATGTAATTTCCGTAGGATTTGCTCATCTTCTGGACCCCGTCCGTGCCCTCGAGAAGCGGCATGGTGATGACGCACTGCGGCGCCTGCCCCATATTGCGTTGCAGTTCCCTGCCAACGAGGAGGTTGAAGAGCTGGTCCGTGCCGCCGAGTTCAATGTCGGATTTCAGCACCACCGAGTCGTAACCCTGTATAAGGGGATAGAGGAATTCGTGGATGGCTATGGGGTGGCCCGAGCGGTAGCGCTTCTGGAAGTCGTCCCTCTCGAGCATCCGTGCCACCGTGTACCTCGACATCAGGTCTATGAGGTCCGTCGTGGTGAGCCTTTCCATCCACTCGCTGTTAAAGACCACTTCCGTCTTGTCCTTGTCGAGTATCTTGAAGGCCTGCGATGTATAGGTCTTCGCGTTTGCGATAACCTCATCGCGGCTCAAGGGTTTTCTCGTCTCGTTTCTTCCCGAGGGGTCCCCTATCATGCCGGTAAAGTCCCCTATGAGGAGTATGACGTGGTGGCCAAGGTCCTGAAAATTTTTTAATTTCTGAATGAGAACGGTATGTCCGAGATGGAGGTCCGGTGCCGTGGGGTCGAAACCGGCCTTGACCTTGAGGGGCTTTTTGTCCTTCGCCGAGGCCTTGAGCTTCTTCTCCAACTCCTCCTCTGATATTATCTCCGAGGCGCCCCGTCTTATGATTTCAATCTGGGTTCCGATGTCCATTGTAAATGCCGTTGTCTGTTAAGCGTCAAGTTCGGCGGGTCAGCTTTTTTTAAGCCCCCGTTTTATCCTCTCTATGCGGGTAGCCTTGCCGTCGGTGGAATTTACCGAGACAAAGACGCCCTGAATCTCAATCCCGCCTGTGGCCACCTCGAACCTCACGGGCAGTTCCGTTAAAAACCGCTCTATTATCTTTTCTTTTCTCATCCCTATTATGGAATCGGTGGGCCCTGTCATGCCAGCGTCGGTTATAAAGGCCGTGCCCCCGGAGAGTATCCTTTCGTCGGAAGTCTGCACATGGGTGTGAGTGCCTATTACGGCGCTCACGAGCCCGTTGAAGTACCACCCGACCGCCGCCTTTTCCGACGTCGTCTCGGCGTGCATATCGACGATGATAACCGGGGTCTCCTTGCGTATCCTGTCGATGAGGGCCCTGCCAATCCTGAAGGGACAATCTATCTTGTCCATAAAGACCCTGCCCGAGAGGTTGATTATCCCAACACCCACCCCCGACGGGCACTTGAAGACGGTCCCGCCCGAGCCGGGCACGCCCGGGGGGTAGTTTCCGGGCCTTAAGAGGTCCTCGCCGCTTTTGCCGAGAAGCCCGAGTATCTCCTTCCTGTCCCAGATATGGTTGCCGGAAGTGATGACGTCGATATTGAGTTTTTTAAGCTCCTCGTATATCTCAAGGGTTATACCGAAACCACCGGCGGCGTTCTCACCGTTGGCGATGACCACGTCAGGGGAGTACTCATAGATAAGACCCGGTAAAAGCTCGCGTATGGCGCGCCTCCCGGGTCTCCCGATGATATCGCCTATAAAAAGTATCTTGGTCTCATGGCCTGCCATGGGGTTCGAAGAACGCCTCCGGTAATTTTTTTGTCTGATACGTAACCGCCCGGAACCCCCCCGGACCCCGCTGCCCGCGGGTTTTATGGGGATAACAGGCGGGGGCGATTAATATAATGTCCCGCGCAGAGGCTATCTCGCGTATTCCACGGCCCTTGACTCTCTTATGACCGTTACCTTTATCTGGCCGGGATAACTCAGTTCCTTCTCTATCTTTCTCGCTATATCCTTGGATATTACAACCGCCCCCTCGTCGGAGACGTTGTTGTTGGCCACCATGACCCTGATCTCACGGCCGGCCTGCAGGGCGTAGCATTTGTCGACGCCGGTGACGTCCCTTGCTATCCTCTCGAGGTCTTCGAGCCTCTTTACGTAGTTCTCGAGCATTTCCCTTCTGGCGCCGGGACGCGCGGCCGAGAGTGTGTCGGCGGCCTGAACGAGTACGCCGAAGATGTTGGGCGGGTTGTCGTCGTGGTGCGAGCCTATGGCCGCGACTATCTTCTGGGACTCCCCGTATTTTCTCGCAAGGTCGGCGCCTATGGCGGCGTGTGGCCCCTCGACCTCGTGGTCCACGGCCTTTCCAATGTCGTGGAGCAGTCCGGCCCTTTTCGCCGTCTTTGTTGAAAGCCCCAGTTCCGAGGCCATTATCCCGCAGATAAAGGCCACCTCCATGGAGTGGGTGTAGACATTTTGAGTGTAACTGGTCCTGTATCTCAGGCGTCCGATGAGTTTCTGAATTTCCTTGTGTATGCCGTGGAGCCCGGTGTCAAAGACGGCCCTCTCTCCGGCCTCAAAGATAGCCTTTGATACCTCGCCTTCCACCTTTGAAACCACCTCCTCGACCCTGGCGGGGTGGATCCTTCCGTCGGCGATAAGCCTTTCGAGGGCCTGTTTCGCTATCTGCCTCCTTACGGGGTTGTGCCCGGAGATAATAACGGCCTCAGGCGTGTCGTCTATAATAACGTCTATGCCAGTTGCGGCCTCGATGGCGCGTATGTTGCGCCCCTCTCTGCCTATAATCCGTCCCTTCATCTCATCATTGGGGAGGTTGACGACGGATACCGTCTTTTCCGCCACATAATCCCCGGCATACCTCTGTATGGCGAGGCTCAAGATGTT
>BTQV01000073.1:0-6943 GCA_036986055.1 Thermodesulfobacteriota bacterium | reverse complement strand
CGTATCTCGATACGCGCCTTTTTGACCTCCTGCTCGGCGGTGAATTTAGCCTGCTTGCGTATCCTCTCGGCGGTCTTCTCCGCGTCTTCCACTATCTTTCTCTTCTCGGCCTCGCCATCGAGCCTCAGCTCTTCGGCTATCTCCGCAATCCTCTTCTCAAGTTCGTCGAGTTTTTTCCTGTATTCACCCGCCCTCTTATCGGCCTCTTCCTTAAGGTTCCTGGCATCCACAATGGCCTGCTCAATATCTCTGCCCCTCTTTTCAAGGGCCCCCTTAATGGCCTTCCTCCAGATGTAATAAATGCCGGCCAGGAACAAGACAAAATTGATGATTATCCATATGCTTGGAAGGCCTCCGTGCCCGCCCTCTCCGCCCCCCTCCGAGGCGGAAGAAAGGGCCGGTAATAACAAGGTAGCCAGCCCAACCAGAAGAAAAAGGGTGACGTTTCTGTCGAGGAGCCTCTCGGCTATCGTCTTTGAGATGGAGCGCGTCTCTTCTCTGAGGCTCTCAAGCGCCTCGGCCTTGGATTTCCTTATCTTGGTGCGCATGGCGGCCATCTCCCTGGCGACACGTTCCTCGGTCTCCTCCAGAATCTCCTTTTCCCTCTTGGCGCCCTCGGCCTTTATCCTCGACCTCTCCTCAAGACCCTTTGCCCTCGCTTCTTTCAGCCTCTCCTCGTAAGAGGCAAGCCCCTCTTCCACTTCCTTCTCTATTAGAGCGGCCTTCTTGATATTCCCTTCTATCCGCGCGGCCCTCTCTTCAAGGACCTTGAACAACGGCTTGTAGAGGAACCTGCCCAGGAAATACAGGAGCACGAGAAAACCGATAATCTGGTATAGTGCGGTAATGTCTACGCTTAACATCTTTTCCTGTCAGGACGGCCGCGAAACCGCCAAAGATTAAAGTATAATGCTTTATTTAACAAAGGGATTTTAAAAAACCTGAGCAGAGTACTGCTATCATAAGAAGTGTTGAAATGTCAAGTTGTTTGTTCGCTTTTCAGGGGTATGCCCGGGTAAAATCAGCCGGAGACTTACCTGCCGCCCGGCACGTCGCCCCCCACCACTATCTCCGGTATCCTCAGGGTGGGCTGGGCGTCTGCCACCGGGACCCCCTGGGCGTCCTTTCCGCAGGTGCCTATGCCGAAGCCCAGGTCACTTCCCACCATGTCTATTTTCTTGAGTATATCCGGGCCGTTGCCTGTAAGGGTGGCGCCCCTTACGGGCTCGCCGACCCTGCCCTTTTCTATAATATAGCCCTCTGTAACCTCGAAGACGAAGTCCCCGTTCACCGTATTCACCTGTCCGCCCCCCATCTTCCTTACAAAAAGCCCTTTTTCCAGGGACCTTACTATCGCCGCCGGGTCCGACTCCCCCGGCGCTATAATGGTATTGGTCATCCTCGGTATGGGCCTGTAATGATATGACTCCCTCCTGCCGTTTCCAGTGGAAGCGCACCCGGCACTCATGGCGCCAAGCCTGTCGTACATGTACCCTTTCAAGACGCCTTTTTCAATGAGCACGGTCTTCTCGGAGGGCGTAGCCTCCTCATCGAAGAAACTCGACCCCCTCTTGAAGGGGATCGTCCCGTCGTCGATTACGGTTATTAGAGGGGAGGCCACCTCCTCTCCTATCCTGCCCGAATAGACAGAGAGGTCCTTGAGCGCCAGGTCAGACTCGAGGCCGTGGCCCACGGCCTCGTGCACCATGGTGCCGCCCGCCTCGCTTGAAAGGACGACTGGCTGGGTCCCTCCCGGCGCCTTGCGCGCCTTGAGCATCATGACCGCCCTCTTGGCCGCGGCTTCAGCCACGGCCTCGGGCGGGGTTTCGTCGAATATCTCAAGCCCCGATGTCCCTCCAAGGGGCTCATAGCCGGTCTGGACCGCTTCGCCGTCCTTTGAGACGGCGGAGCAGAAAAAGAGCACACCCGTCCTCTCCTCCTCGACCCACTCTCCCAGGGAGTTTATCATGGCGAGTCTCCTGAGGGCGTCACCATATACCACCTTTACCTGGATTATCCTTTTGTCCACGGCCCTGGCGGCGAGGTTCCCCCGCTTCACGAGTTTCACCTTATCGGCGATGCTTACCCCGAAGGGGCTCTCTTTTATATCAAAGCCCGACGCCGTCACCCTCTTTACGGGCCCGAATTCCTTTGCGCTCTCCCCGTCCCTCACCCCCTTTGAGACAACGCCAGCGACGTGAAGAAGCGCGGTCTCCGAGATGTCGTTAGTATACGCGTAAAAGGTCTTGAGCCCGGCGATAACCCTTATACCGCAGCCCATGTCCTTGCCGCAAACGACCTTCTCTATCTGGTTATCCTCACAGATTATCGAGGTTTTTCGAGTCTCCTCAACGAAGATATCCGCGAATTCACCACCCCCGGCGAGCGCCGCCCTCAAGACCTTGAAAGGGTCGAAACCGTCTGCAATGCCCATATTCCTAAAGACCTCCATGAGAGATTTGAAGTCAATATATCAGCAGGCAGCACGGGCGTCAAGAAAACTCGGTCCCATGCGTATCCCGGCTTCGAGAGACCGAAGAGAGGGCCTTCTTGAGGGTATCGAGAATAAAGATTTTTTTAACGCCGGGGTCAAAAGATGGACCCTCCTCTCCCCAATTCTTCCTTGACTTTTTCTTGATTTGACGGTACCCTGAAATATAAAAAGTGTAACTTGGGAAGGTGCGTCCTGCAAACGGACCCCAAATAAACACGCTTTCGCCGTGGCCTCTTCTAATCTCCCAAGTCATTGTTACGGCTATACAATTAGCGCTTGCATGGACCATACATGCAGTTGAAAATGTCTTGCAAGATGTAACTCCGAAGTATAGGGAGCAAAGGAGCGGCGGTATGACAAGGCTTTTCGCCATCGCCATTATTTCTTTATTATTCATTGCGAACCATGCTAACGCAGGTACTTTCGAAGGGGACTACAGTATCGGCGCGGCGGCTAACGGCATAGGTTATTCGAGGCATAACCTCGGCGGCACCGGGAGGTTCACAAAAACGGTTAATACCTTCGAGGTCTGTGTATTCTGTCATACGCCCCATCATTCGAACCAGGACACGGAGCCGCTGTGGAACAGGTCCACATCCCAGTCCGTCAATTACAGCGCATACGGCACTACACTGGCCGGCACTGAAACCGAGAGCGCTACCATAGCCATAGGGTCGCCATCGCTCGCCTGCCTGAGCTGTCATGACGGCGCCACTACCTTCGACAACCTCGCCAACTCTCCCGGAAAGGGCGGCGTAACCTTCGGAGGGGGCACGCAGGGGTGGAGCTTCTTCTCCAGCGAAACCCAGGTACCCAACATCCTCAGCGGCACGAGCCTCGTAATTGGCACAACCCTTACAAACGACCACCCCGTCAATATCCTCTTCAGAGGCGGACAGGCCGCGTCCTTAAGGCCCTCAACCACGATTATCAGCCAGATCGACCTTTCAACAGGTCTCATTTCAACGTCGAACACGAATATAAGGCAGAACCTCTGGTCCGTGCAGGGCTTTATCTCGGATACGGCTACTATCAAAGACCTTCTCCGTGACGGAAGGATCGAATGTCCGAGTTGCCACGACCCCCATTTCAACAATAAAAGCTGGACCGAAGTCCAGGGCACATTCCTGGACTGGGACGACATGGACGGGCTCTTTTTAAGAAGGGTAGGCGGCAATACGGGCTCGGGCGTTTGCAGGACATGCCATAACAAATAACGGCGCGCCCCGAGACCGGGCCTCATGCCTCAGGTGGACCAACCGACGATTACCGGCGCAACTTTCTTCCCCACATAAGACTCTCATCAGGGTTCAGGCCAAGAATATACTTCACTACAGCGTATTTCCGGTATAGTATATATATAGATCTATATCATGATCATGGAACGCCTTAAAAAATTTTTTCCGGGGCAGGCACAAAAAAATTCCAATCAGACATCATAAGAAAGACCGCCACGGGGGCATGCTTTTTTATGTGGGAAAAAAGAAGACTCTATAAGGACAGGACCGAAGCGGGACATCTCCTGGCCGGGGAACTCATTAAATACAAAGATGAAAAACCTGTGGCCGTCGGGCTGCCGCGAGGCGGCGTAGTCGTAGCCGCAGAGGTCGCCAGGGACCTGGACTGCGACCTCGACGTCATTATCGCCGGAAAACTCCGGGCGCCTTTAAACCCCGAGCTTGCCATAGGGGCCGTAACCGAAGACGGTCACGTCTATCTTAACAGAGAATCAATGGGCTACCTCCACTTAACCGACGACTATCTGGAGGAGGAAAAGGCCCGGAGGCTCTCCGAGGTAAAAGAGCGGCTCGAGAAATACAGGACGGTAAAAGAGAAGGTGGCGCTCCGCGGCAGAACGGTCATACTCGTGGACGACGGCCTTGCCACCGGCGCTACAATGATATCCGCGGTTCAGGCCGCCCATGCCTCGGGGGCGGCGAAGATCGTCGTCGCCGTGCCCGGCGGGCCGGCCGATACGGTGGAGAAGATATCCGGCATGGAGGAGGTGAGTGAAGTGGTATGCCCGCTCATACCCCCTCTGTTTTTTGCCGTAAGCCAGATCTACGGCGATTTTCGTCAGGTCGAGGACGAGGCTGTGATTGAGATACTCAAGAGTTTTTCCCGGGACAAAACCTGAAAGAGAGACTCCCCTCAGGGTGAACTCACCATGAAAAGCCTCTCTATTGCCCTGAAAGAACAGGACAATTTCGAAAATAATCTCCTCCGCCAGATTTTCCCTCCACTTCCCGCCCAACCTTCAAGGGGTTGAAATAACTATAAATACTTGACAAACACCCCCCCTCCATAGTAAAAAACAACTATATAAAATGTAAAAAATGTAACCGCGATTCCGCCCCTTCTTTCAAATCAACTTAAACGGTTCAATCTCTTGAAGGCGCTCTTCCAACATGGAATTTTCAGGTCTTTAGTCCTAACGGCATTCATTACGGCATTCATTATTATCGCCGGATGCAGCCGTGCCGATATCGAGCACATCATGAACACCGAGAAGATAGAAAAGAAGAACAAAGAGACGACGCTGCTGAGCGGTTATTACGAAAAATTCTACGAACTGGTGAGCAAGAGGGCGTCCATAAGGCCAGGCGTGACCAAACTGCCCGCCTTGAAGGACCTGCCCAAGGACACCGAGGGGCAGGTGCAGTGGACGGCCGCAGTCGTCGGCGGGTTCATAAACCCCAGGGGCTCGCTCGACCCCAAGGCGACGGAGCCGCCTCCCCTTGACCTCAACATATTCATAGAGGCCAAGGTCCCTCTCATGGCCAACGTCATATTCCCCCATTCAATCCACACATACTGGCTCAAATGCAGCAACTGCCATCCAGGCATCTTTCTGCCCGAGGCCGGGGCGAACCCCATAAGCATGAACGAGATATTCAAGGGGAAGTGGTGCGGGAGGTGCCACGGCAAGGTGGCCTTTACATTCTGGCCGCGGGCCAACTGCGTCAGGTGTCATATCATACTCAAGGGGGAGTCCCTGGAAAGAGAGCGCTGGAAGTAACGCCGCCTGTAGACGGCTCGTCCTCTTGCGCTTGACTTAAAAAAAATTGCATAGTAATATTTTAAACCATATTTCTTCAGCCGTAAGGATAACGGTGTTGACACCAGGCTTAGTCATAGCGCGGGCCCTTTTATCTGTTACGGCACCTGAGGATGGAAGTCCCGAGTCAAAACAAAAAAATCATATGGGGTAAATATGCTGAAGACGCTCAAAAGACTTCTTGTGATTCTGCCCTTGGCGCTGTTTGTTCTGGGCTGCGCCCCGCAAAAACTTCCCGACGTCTTCTACCCCTCGCCTCCCGACAAGCCGCGCATAAAATACATCAAATCCTACAGAAGCGCCTCGGACTTGAAGGCGGGCTCCATGGCGGCGGCCATAATCCTCGGCCAGGCAACCACCTATGACTTGAGAAAACCTTCCAGCGTGGAAGTCGACGGGGCGGGGCGTATATACATCAGCGATACGGCCTACGCCGACGTATTCATATTCGACCCGCCCAACAAAAAGGCGACCTCTATCGCCAACATGGGCACCAAGATATTCTACAAGCCAGTCGGGGTAAGGGTCGACTCAAAGGGCAGAATCTTCGTCTCCGATACCCGTTTGGACAAGGTTGCCGTTATATCCCCCGAAGGCAACTTATTGCAATACCTCGAGCCAAAGATGCCCTTCAAACAGCCGACGGGGCTGGCCATTGACGAAGCACATGACAGGCTTTATGTGGTGGACACCCACCTTCACAACGTACAGGCGTTCAGCCTCAAGACGCTCAAACACGTAATGACCATCGGCTCAAGAGGCTCCGAAGAGGCCTCCTTCAACTACCCGTCCAACGTAGCCGTTGACAAGAAAGGCAATATTTACGTTGTGGACACCATGAACGCAAGGGTCCAGATATTCGACAAGGACGGCAGGTTCATAAGGTCCTTCGGCCGCTTCGGGGATGTGGCGGGAGAGTTCGCAAGGCCCAAAGGCATAGCGTTGGACAGCGAGGGGCATATATACGTGGCCGACGCCGCCTTCAACAACGTCCAGATATTCAACCAGGAAGGCCAAATTCTCATGGCCTTCGGTGGTTATGGCAACGGCAGGGGGCAGATGATCCTGCCCAATGGAATCGCCATAGACAAGGACGACTATATATACGTCGTCGATTCATGGAACGAGAGGGTGAACGTCTACGAGTTCCTCGGTGAAAAACACAAGGCGCGGGAGGCGCAAAAGGGCAAATAGGGACGGCCGTGGCCGGGTGATGACGCAGCCCGACAAAGGGTCCGGTGGAAGATTAAATTTCCATTAATTTTTTCCTTGACAGATTTTAATTTTCAGGTATAATTTTTATACAGCAATAGTCCCCGGGTTCATGAAGGGCCCGCCAAGGACATGCAGGTAATGGTTGCCTCGATACTGCCGACGAAGGTACGGTTGGT
>BTQV01000072.1:0-6959 GCA_036986055.1 Thermodesulfobacteriota bacterium | reverse complement strand
GGCGTAAGGGACCTTAAAAGTCTCCCCATATCCGTCGAGGTGGAGATAGAAGGGAGCTATGACCGTACCACGGCTTCGGGGGTCGGCGCCGAATCCTCGGACGTAAAGATCGAAGAGGTGGAGGTCCAGGCAGGCGGGCCCTTTGGAAAAAAAGGCCGGATAACCGCCTTTACAGTCTTCGGCATAGAAGAGGCGGGCGGCTCCTCCTCCGCCGACTTTGAAGCGAAGATTTCAAAGGCCTACTTGCAGATAAACGACATCATAGGCCCCACGGGCGCCGGAGTGCTGAACCTCAAGGCCGGCCAGGACCATCTCGCTCTCCCCTTCATGGGGGGCAGCCAGAAATTCATCCAGAACAAACACTTTGCCGAGTCGGTTCTCGGGGTCTTCAACCCGGAGCAGAGGCTCGTTGAAGTAAACGGCCTTATTACCAATGATGGTTCCTTGTCCGTTACGCACCGCTACAGACTGGGCGGCACGAGAGAAGACGTAAACGACGGCAATAAACTCAGGGGCCTTTACGGCGCCTATTCCATAACCGTTAACGAGGTCTACAGCCTCGGGGCCATTTACAGGAACGGCGATGAGAAGAACGGTGGCGTGGACGTCTCGTACAACAGGTACGGAATAGCCGGAGAAGTGGAACTTAAACGCCTGGTGCTCGACGCGGGCTGGTTCTTCGACGACAGGGCGGGGCTTGCAGACAGGTACAACCTCATATTCGAGGCGGCCTGGCTTCCGCTGCCGCGCCTCTCCCTCGCGTCGAGGTTCGAGACCCTTGGGGAAAGGGACAAAGCCAGTGCAAAGTCACTTAATTTTATGTTAAGGTATGATATCCTTAAAAATGTATACGCCATGATCGAATACAGGAACCTCACAGATGACGACCACATTACGGGGACGAATGAAGACGAATCAAAGGTACGGCTCTTTTTTGTCGCGGCCTTTTAGTCAACTTAAAGACCTCCGTCCATAAAGCCGCTTTTTTAACCCGGGGTAGTTTAATCCAGATTCTTTTAGAAGCGGGGCTCACCCCATTGCAAAAGACCTCTAAAAAATGTCTGAAAAACAAGATTTAGAACTTCTCGACAGGAATCTCACGAGGCTCAAGATAGAGTACGAGCAGTATTTCATGGGAATACTGAAGCGTGAGCCTCTTAAACTGCGCGAAGATGTGGAGATGACCGTCCGTCAGTTCACCTACAAGAAGATCACAAACACCGCCCTGCAATTCAAGTTTAACAGCCTCGTGGCGAGATTCAACTCATACAGACAATACTGGACGCGGACATTGAGGGCCATAGAGGAAGGCACCTATACGAAGAGGGCGGAAACATCCCTGATAACCAGAGGCGCCGACGGCGACGGCCGCGAGGAAAGGGCCGTCACAACGCCACCCCTTAAAAACTCCCGGGCCGCCGGTAAGGGAACACCCACGGCCCATGACATGGAACTCGACAGGGCCTATAAGGAATATCTGGAGGCGCGGGTCCGGTGCAATAAACCCGTAAAAGGGCTAACCCTCGAAAAATTCTTCGATACCGTGAAAAAATCAAGAGAAAAGATAGAAAAAAACTACGGAGTCAAAGAGACGGAGTTGAAGGTTATCGAAAAGGACGGCACCGTAAAACTTGCCCTTCGCCCCAAGGGCAAGGGGTAACGCACCTCGGCGGAACCTGCCTCGAAGGCCTGGCCTTCAGGCGATTGGCATCTAAAATTTTTTTAAACAGCTAACCGTCTCTCCGGCATTACGGGAATATGGACGCATGAGGAGGGGCGGTTTAGTACGCGCCGTCCATGAAACGGCCCTGGAGCAGGCTCGGCCCAATGCGCGTAAAGACACCATAACCAACAGCAGCCAAACACAATCAACCTAAAACACGGCGAGGATGGAAAAATGAAAAGATATCGTTCCCTATCCCTGTTAACGGCGGTTATTATTCTTTTAGCGGTTTTTATCATGCCCAAGTCCGCCTTCTCGGGCAACGGGTCTCAAGAACTCACGGCCATCAAAAAGAACTTCGGCCCTGTCCTGAAACTTGAGGGCACGCCGGCCGGGAGAGAGATAAACGCCATCGCCAACCTCCTCGTGCCAGGCAGCGGGATGATGGCCATAGACTTTACCGGCGTTAGCGGGGAGTTCTGCATGCTCGAACCCGGGACCAAACGCTACATGATCCACTTCTCCAACGCCCCGGAAAAGACCACCGAGGATATCCTCTATTTCATAAACCCCGAGTCATTTAAGAAGGCCGGGCTAAAGGTAGCTGAACTGCCTGTACTGCCCACCAAGCTCGGAAAGATGAAACCATTGCAGTGGTACTACTATAGCGGCAAAGTCCTTGAGCCACACCACGGAAAAAAAATGGGCAAGGAATTCCTCGTGATGGCCATTGACGTTAAGTGAGGGATAATTGATGTGAAGTAAAAGGGTGACTGCTACGTGCGCAGAGCCCCCCTTGCTTTATAAATGTGGGCTTTTCCATCACCGGGGCATTAAAAAACTCCTGAACCCTGGCAGGGTATTGGATTTAATCAAAAAAACAATAAGGAGAAAATGAATATGAAGTGGAAGATTTTGGTTTTGAGCCTTTCTGTCTTTATCTTCTCCAGCCTCCACGCCGTGGCCGGGGATGACATCGCAAAGTCCATAAAGGCCGTTGTGGACAAAAATATCCAGGCGACACAGGACGAGGAGCTGTATGCCATGATGTCGACGATACATACGCAATCCCCGGCATATCTGACGACCAAACAACAAATGCCGCTCATCTTTGAAAATTTTGACCTTCGCTACCAGATCGTCTCCTATACGTTCATAGGTTTTAACGCCCCCTATGCCATAGCGAGGGTAAGACAGCGTACAACCAAAACGTCCGGGGCGGCCTTTAAGAATAATGTCATGGATATGATACAGGTCTTTCGGAAGGAAAGGGGCGCATGGAAGTACTGGAACCAGATGATGCTTGACATACAACCTGCCGGGTAGTTTCTGCTGTGCGTTGACCGACAAAATGGGTGCTGTCAAAAAGCTTGTAAAACATGACAAGTCGGGTCGTGCCCAACGTATCCGGCTTTTACCCCGGATAAGGAAAATCCCCCCCTTTTATAGGGGGGGATTTTCCAACACTAAAAGAAAACGTACAACCCCCTTGCATTTTTCCTTCAAGCCTTTGGTAAGGGGAGGCGGCTTTTACCCCCCCTCCCCTTACCGAAACCCGCCTATTTTGTCTTGACAGGCGTGTTGCAACCACAGCCGCAAGAGTTTTTGGTCCCGTCCCCGGCCTGAGGTTTTTTTACTTCAGGCTGAACTTTTATTTCCTTAGTGGATTCGGTCATCTTTAGCACCTCCTTCGTATTAGTTTATACGTATATACTTATATTGATGGCAAAAAAAACTATTTTTTCCCCGGACCACGCTTCTGCCTGCCCGACGGGCGCTTCCCTGCACCCGAGCATCCGCAAGTGCATATCCGGTTAAGCCTTTGCCGGCATTTTTCCAACGCCTCTCCATTTAAAGAGTAGTATATCCGGTACCCCTGCCTCTTATCATTTACAAGTCCCGCGGCCTTTAATACCCGGAGGTGCTGTGACACCGCCGATTGAGATATGCCGATGGCCTCGGCGAGGACGTTAACGCTCATATCCCTTTTTTTAAGGATTTCGATAATCTCAATCCTTTTATCCACCGAAAGTATTTTAAAGAGGTCCGCCGCTTCTTTCATCTTCAACCATTTAAGTATATTAGTACTAACTAATATACTTCAGCGGACTTTTCATGTCAAGGTTTTTTTAGTTGAGCCGGCCGCAAAACCTTACCGGCATTAAAGTCGGCCACAAGGCGGGCTAAGGACAGGATAATTCGTGCAGAGGATATGGTGGGCGGGGACGCTACCGGTCGGACCACACAGCCAGCTCATTGCCGTTTGGGTCGGTGAAATGAAAGCGGCGTCCGCCTGGAAAGGAAAAAATTTCTTTCAGTATCGCGCCGCCGCTAAGGATAATTTTTTCCCTGGTCTTCTCCAGGTCCGCGGCGTACAGGACCACCAGGGCGGCGCCGTTTTTTGTGGCCGAGCGGAGTCCTGAGCGGTAAAAGCCGCCGTCAATCCTGCCGTCTGTAAAGGCCCGGTATTCCGGTCCGAAATCCTTGAATGACCAATTAAAAGCCTTTTCGTAAAAAGACTGCGCCGAGTCAAGGTCGGCCGCGGGAAGCTCGATATAATCAACCTTTTGATCAGTTGGCATTTTTAATCCTATTTACGCCCGGCGATAAAAATATAAATACGAAGGATTCCCAAGGGGGACCGGCTTTAAGGGGATAGCGTCTTTACCTAAATCAGATCAAAGACCAAAAGAAATGATATGACGCTTAACAGGGCCAGCCCTAACATGAAAATGGTGTCGGCAATCTTTTCATAGAAGACCGCCTTTTTCTTATTCCTGATTGAGGCATAAGAGAACAAACTTGCGAAAAGAAAGACAATTATGCCTATGGCGGTTATATCGTCAAGTATGGTCTTATGAGCCAAGCCCAAAGCCTTTATGGAACCTATTAAAATAAAACAAAATCCCAACAAGGTCGAGGAGGTAGGCAGGATGTGTTGAGATACGTTTTCCTGGTTATTCTCAGGCATTCTTCAGCCTCTCGTTCTTTTCATTAAAAATACTGTCACCTGTTCTGTCTGCCTTGAAACTACGGAAGCAACCCTTACAGGCCGGTCATTTAATTTGAACTATAATACCATATAAAATTATCTTATTTAAATCATATTCGATTGCATTTTTGCGCGGATTAAAATTCAGGTGGTCAGAAAAAGCCGTCTTTTATTTTGACTGATGGGGCGGATTTTTTATGGTTTTTTGGATTGGGGCGCTGCTGTCAAGAGACAAATGGAACGGGGGTTGGGGGGGTCAGGGCTAACCTTCTTTAAGGCTTAACCTGGCAACGGCGTATTCGATTGCGTCTTCGGTGGCGCTGTAGGCCGGGTCATCGGGCTCAAGGGTCCTCAACTTTTCTTCGGCCGCCGTCAGTTCCTCCCTCACGGCATCCACGTCTATCTCGTCGGCCGAGACGGCGCCGTCCACAAGGAGCGTCGTCTTGTCAGGGCCCACCTCGGCGTATCCCTTGCTGACAGCGATGGTCGTTGCGCCCTTCGCGGTCTTGTAGGTGACCCTGCCGGCCGTTACAAGTGTGAAGTAATGGGCATGCTCGGGCAGGATGCCGAACTCACCCATATCGGCCTGGGCCGTCATCTCCTCCACCTCTTCTGACAGGAGTTTCCTCGTAGGGCTTATGATTTCAAGCAAGAATTTTCCGGCCATCTTTTTCTATAATCCGGTCATGTTACGTATGGGTTTAAACGGACGCCTTTAGCTTCTGGGCCTTCTCAAGGGCTTCCTCAAGGGTGCCCACCATGTAGAAGGCCTGCTCCGGTATCTCGTCGTGCAACCCCTCGGATATCTCCTTAAAGCCCTTTATGGTGTCCTTGATGGCCACGTATTTGCCGGGCGAGCCTGTGAACTGCTCGGCCACGAAGAAGGGTTGCGATAAAAACCTCTGTATCTTCCTCGCCCTCGCGACGACCAATTTGTCTTCCTCGGAGAGTTCGTCCATGCCGAGGATGGCGATTATGTCCTGGAGGTCCTTGTACTTCTGGAGTATCTGCTGAATCTCCCTGGCTATGTTGTAATGCTCCGTGCCGATTATCTGCGGGTCGAGTATCCTTGACGTGGAGTCCAGCGGGTCGACGGCGGGGTAGATGCCGAGCTCGGCTATCTGACGCGAAAGGACCGTCGTGGCGTCTAGGTGCGCAAACGTCGTTGCCGGGGCCGGGTCTGTGAGGTCATCGGCAGGCACATAGATGGCCTGAACCGAGGTGATGGACCCCTTGGTAGTGGAGGTAATCCTCTCCTGGAGTTCACCAACGTCTGTTGATAGGGTTGGCTGGTAGCCAACGGCAGAGGGTATGCGGCCCAGCAGCGCCGAGACCTCGGAGTTTGCCTGGACGAACCTGAAGATATTGTCGATAAAGAGAAGCACGTCCTGGCCTTCCTCGTCCCTGAAATACTCGGCCTCGGTCAACGCCGTAAGCGCCACGCGCGCCCTCGCCCCGGGGGGTTCGTTCATCTGCCCGTAAATAAGGGCCGCCTTGTCGATAACGCCGCTCTCCTTCATCTCCATCCAGAGGTCGTTGCCTTCCCTCGTCCTCTCGCCGACGCCGCCGAAGACCGAAAAACCTCCGTGCTGCATGGCGACGTTGTTTATAAGTTCCATGATGAGGACCGTCTTTCCCACACCGGCCCCTCCGAAGAGGCCGATCTTTCCGCCCTTCAGATAGGGGGTGAGGAGGTCGACGACCTTGATGCCCGTCTCAAAGACCTCCATCTTCGTCGACTGCTCGGCGAATGTGGGGGCGGCCCTGTGTATGGGAAGCCTCTTATCGGTATCAACCTCGCCGAGTTCGTCCACGGGCTCGCCGATGACGTTAAGTATCCTGCCGAGAACGGCCTTGCCCACGGGCACGGAGATGCCGGACCCGGTGTCCATGGCCTCGGTGCCTCTCACGAGCCCCTCGGTGGCGTCCATGGCGATGCACCGTACCGTGTTCTCGCCGAGGTGCAACGCCACCTCGACGACGAGGTTCCATTTCTTGTCGTTTATGGAGGTGTTTGTCACCTTTACGGCGTTGTAAATGGCCGGGAGTTTGCCCGGCGGGAATTCGATGTCAAGGACAGGGCCGATGACCTGCGTGATTCTACCCAGATTATTATCGCTCATTAAAAAGACCTCCTTAAAAGACTTATGATTTAAGCGCTTCCGAGCCGCTTATAATCTCCATGAGCTCCTTGGTGATAGCCGCCTGGCGCAGGCGGTTGTACCTGAGGGTAAGCGAGCTTATCATATCAGAGGCGTTGCGCGACGCCGAGTCCATGGCTGTCATGCGCGCCCCGTGTTCGCT
>BTQV01000071.1:0-6984 GCA_036986055.1 Thermodesulfobacteriota bacterium | reverse complement strand
TAAGTGGTCTCGGAGCCGAACTTGCTGTGGTTGTCTGTGCGCACCCCCAGGGTGGTGAAGAAATTGTCAAAGAGTTTTATCTGGTCCTGCAAGTAGACCCCCCTGGTCTGGGCCTTTTTATTGTCGAAGTTGCTTGTAAAGGGGCCGAAGGTGCTCTCCGAATAGAACTTTGACTCGCCCCCTTCCTCCTCGTACTCCAGGCCCACGGTAACGGTGTTGGTCTTGTGGAGATAGAGGTCGTGCTGCCAGTCGAATTTTACGAGGGTGCTGTCAAAGGAGCTCCGTGTGAGGTCGTCGGGGTGGTCCGGGTCTTTGTCGTTGTTGTTTTCCTCTTGCTGGTCGCTCAGGGAGACCCCGAGCTTCTGGACCCAGAAGTCGTTGAAGAGGGCGAGCCTCGCCACTGTTCTTAAAAAGAGTTGTTTGGACTCGTCGGTGTTGTTGGGGTCGTCGCCGCCAGCGCCTCCGAAATTGTCGATATCCGTCCTCGCGTCGGAGTAGCGCGCCACGAAGTCCACGCCGAAGTTATCGGTAGGGGTGACGCCGACCCTCGCCGAAAGGGTGGTGTTCTCGTATCCGTCCTTTTCCGTGTTTCCGTCCTTTTCATTGGCCGAGGAAAAGCCCGCACTGTCCTCGCGGGAAATGTTCAGCGAGTAGTTTACGAGTTCGTTGCCGCCGCTCAACCCCGCGCTCTCTTTAAAGGTGGAGAAGGAACCGGCCTCGCCGGAGACATAAAAGACGGGCTTTCCCTTCCCCTTTTTCGTGATTATGTTAATGACCCCGCCTATGGCGTCGGAGCCGTAGAGGGTGCTCTGGGGGCCGCGGATTATCTCTATTCTTTCAATATTGTCAGTGGTCAGGTTGGCGAAATCAAAGGTGCGTCCCGTGGACACGGGGTTGTTCATCTCTATGCCGTCTATGAGGACGAGGGTCTGCTCGGATTTCGCGCCCCTTATAAAAACGGACGTCGCCCCCCCCGGTCCGCCGGTGCGGGCCACGTCGATGGACGGTACGCTCCTTAAAAGGTCGAGGACCATGGTCTCCTGCTTTTTTTCAATCTCCTCTTCGGTTATGACGGTTATGGAGCTGGCCACCTCTCTTACAGGCGTCTCTATCCTCGTGGCCGTGACGACAACCTCCTCTACGGGCTCGTTGTATTCGTCGGCGGCCGTAGCAACGGACGGGATAAAGACTAAAATGGTAATAAGTATGAAGAATATGCGTCTCATCAGTGATGCTCCTCTCTCCCCCCTCGGGGATAATGGATTTTTGTGCGCCTCCGGCAAAGGTCTCCTGGCTCTCGTTCATCCTACTCGCCGCGCCTTCCCATCGTTTAAGGACAGTGGCGTCTTTAGCGGCTTTCGTCCCGATTACAGTCGCGGGGCGGCGGGAGCGTCAAACTCCCTTCCCTTTTGCCGGTGCGTGATTTTTGTTGCCTGTTATCGTCTGTTTGTTAAAATCTCTTTTAAAACTCTCTTTTCCCTCCTTTCCCTTTGTATTAAAGAGCCATAAAAAATCCCCGGACCTTCGCATAAGGTCCGGGGATGCCGTTTTTCATCCTCAGTTCATTAACCCCGTTCCACGAGGGTCATACTCTCCATGTCTGTTAAACGGGCAGGTCTTCTGGCTCCCGGATCATCCTACTCGCCGCGCCTTCCCGTCCTTTAAGGACAGTGGCGTTCTTTGCGGCTTTGGTCCCCGGTTACAGCGGCGGGTCCGCGACGGTTTCGCACCGTACTTCCCTTGGAGGCCCTTTGAGGGCCGCCCGTTTCATTTTTAAAACTACATCAGGGGCGTGTCCGTTGTCAAGGGATTTGTGTCCCGGGCCCGGCGAATACAATGGGTGGCCGCTACCATTGGGGAGCGGATTGTGTTAAATTATTATGTTTATGGGGCACATGGCGGAAGTCCTCCTTGTGGAGGGGCTTCTTACGGGGACGGTGAAGAATTGGCCTCAAGGAGAGACGCCGGTGAGAAAAAAATGAGCTGGGAGTGGAATTTACCCTTGCTTAAAAGATAAAATTCGGCAAAAATTCAGTTGCCGCGTTGCTGACGCGCGGCAATGATTTTTAAAACGCAAAAAAAAGGTTGAAAGATGAAGTTCAAATCAGGTTTCGTGACTATAATAGGAAGGCCGAATGCGGGCAAGTCCACGCTCCTTAACGCCTTTCTCGGTGAAAAGATTTCGATAGTATCTGAGAAGCCCCAGACCACGAGGAACACGATTCGGGGGGTAAAAAACCTCCCCGACTCCCAGATAGTCTTCGTGGACACGCCGGGCATACACAGGGCAAAAGGCCTGCTCAACAAATTCATGCTCGCTTCGGCGCTTTCTTCCATCGAAAGCGTTGACGCCGTCCTTTACCTCATAGAGCCCTTTACGCCAATATCCGGCGACGACCGTTTTATCCTCGAAGGCTTGAGGAAGGTGAAATCCCCTGTGATACTCTGCATAAACAAGGTCGACAAGGTGGGAAAGGACTCGCTCCTTCCCCTCATAAAAGACTTGAGCGGGAGGTATTCATTCAAGGATATCGTGCCCATATCGGCGCTCAAGGGCGTGGGCGTGGACGTCTTGCTCGACCTCGTCAAGGGTCTGCTCCCGGAGGGGCCCAAATACTTCCCCGACGACATAATAACGGACCATCCCGAGAGGTTCATAGTCTCGGAGATAATAAGGGAGAAGGTGTTTTTGCTGACAAAAGAGGAGATACCCTATAGCGTGGCCGTAGTCATCGAGAGTTTCAAGGAGCGTGAGGGGCTCATCTCTATAGGCGCGGCAATAAACGTGGAGAGAGACTCCCAGAAGGGTATTGTAATAGGAAAAGCCGGCTCCATGCTTAAAAAGATAGGCTCGGCGGCGAGAGAGGACATGGAAAGGTTTTTGGGCACAAAGGTCTTCCTCTCTCTCTTTGTGAGGGTGAAAAAAGACTGGACAAAGAAGCCCGGGGCGCTTAAAGAGTTCGGATATTAGTTTTTGCGGTGTTTTTTTAATTAAGATAAAGGAACTTATTCCATGAAACCTGTAGTCGCCATAGTGGGCCGCCCGAACGTGGGTAAATCCACGCTATTTAACAGGCTCCTTGGCAGGAGGAAGGCCATTGTGGCCGATGTGGCCGGGCTCACAAGGGACCTTAACTTCGCCGACACCGAGGACCTGGGGCGCGCCTATACCCTCGTGGACACCGGGGGCTTTGAGCCCGTCACCGAGGATTTGATGATGGAGCAGGTGAAGCTCCAGACGAGGCTCGCCATCGAGGAGGCCGACGTAATAGTCTTTTTAATGGACGCCAAGACGGGGCTTACACCGCAGGAGGTGGAGATAGCCGCGGAGTTGAGGAAGGCACGCAAACCCGTGGTCTACGCAGTGAATAAGATAGACTCGCCTGCCGGGGAAGTGGTACTCGGGGATTTTTACGCCCTTGGCGCTGAACGGGTCATCGCCATAAGCGCGGAGCACGGCAGGAACATCTTTGAACTCGTCGACGCCATAACGGCGGTGCTCCCCGAGGCCACGCCCGAAGAGGAGGCCGGGGACCGTGTAAGGGTGGCCATAGTGGGGCGTCCGAACGTGGGCAAGTCTTCCATGCTTAACCGTCTTATAGGCAAGAAAAGGGCCCTTGTGAGCGCCGTGGCGGGCACTACGAGGGACGCCGTGGACACGCCCTTTGACATGGAGGGCGGGAACAAATACCTCTTTGTCGATACCGCTGGCATCAGGAAGAAGAACAGGGTCAGCCTCAAGGTGGAGGCCTTCTCGGTTATGGAGGCGATAAGGACCATTGACAGGGCCGACGTGGCCGTCCTCGTCATAGACGGCTCTGCCGGGCTCATGGGCCAGGACGAGAGGATCGCCGGTATAATCGAGGACAAGAAAAGGTGCTGCGTAATAGCCGTCAATAAATGGGACATCGTTGAAAAGGACACCCGTACCGCGGACTACATAAAGGCGGCGCTTAAAAAGAGGCTCCCCTTTCTCGCCTTTGCCCCGGTGGTCTTTGTCTCCGCCCTTACGGGCCAGAGGGTTGATACGCTCTTTGGCGTCATCGACGGGGTTGTTGAAGAAGCGGCCACGAAGTTTCCCACGTCCAAGCTCAATACCGTGCTGAAGGAGATTACCTGCGCGCACAGGCCGGAGATTTACAAGGGCAGGCCGCTTAAGTTCTATTACATTACCCAGACCGGCTACTCACCCCCGAGGTTCGCCCTCTTCGTCAACCACCCCGAGGGTTTCAAGGATGCCTACAAGCGCTACCTTGTAAATAGTTTAAGGGTACGGCTCGGACTTGAGAGGGTGCCGATAAGGATTGTTTTCAAGGAGAGGCATTAGCTGACTCATGGTGCGGATACAGAGGATACTGCGCGACAGCATAAGGATTTTTCTGGAGAACAACTGCTTTAACATGGCGGCTGCCATATCCTTTTTCGCGTTCTTCTCCCTCATCCCCATACTCTTTCTTATTATTTCGGCCCTTGGTTTTTTCCTCGGCGCCAGAAGCGACATCTTCGAAAGGGTAGTGGACATGGCGAAGATAAGCCTCCCCTATCTGAGCGGAGGAATAATAGCCGACTTGAAGGGGCTCATGGCCGCGTGGAAGACCTTCGGGTGGTTCAGCTTGATAGTCCTCATGCTCTCGGCCGAACTCGTGCTTAACGCCGTGGCCGATGCGCTCATAGCGATATTCAACGTGCATGAGAGTTACGGGTTTTTCAGAAAACGCGTCATAAACGCCTTTGTCATACTGCTCGCCATATTCGCCGCCTTTATCTCCATCATGGTTACGGCCGTTGTGCATATAATCGAAAGCGTCGACATTACGGTGATGGGCATAGACCTTACACATTACGTCTTTGAGAGCCTCGTCATACAATACCTCTTCCCCTTTGCCGTGGTCGTTGCGGCCGTAACACTGGTGTTCAAGATATTTTCCGGCTCCGGGCTTCGGCTGCGCTACGCCTTTTACGGGGCCGTCCTCTTCGCCTTCCTCTGGGAGGTGGCCAAGCAGGGCTTCGCCCTCTATCTCTATTATTTTCCCACCTATAACAGGTTCTACGGCTCGGTGGGGACGATAATGGTGCTCCTTATATGGATGTTTTTCTCGGCGGCCATATTCCTTTTCAGCGCCTCGGTGGCCAAGGCGGCGTTCCAGGGTTTTTACTGGAAAAATATTTAGTACGGCCCTAAAAACCCCTTGCGCCGGCGCGTCTTTTCCGGGGGTGTGGGGGTGTAAGGTGCGACTCGGACCACTGGGACGGTCCGCATCGCAGGCTCATTGAGTTGAAGTTTTCAGTTGTAATAAAATTAAATATATGACAAAATATTCTATTGAATTTACATTTTTATTCCTTACGCATGAAGGAAAGGAAAATAGATGAACAAGTATCCCTTATATAAGAATATCGCGCTCTGGCTCATAATCATAGCCACGGTCATACTCGTCTTCAACCTCATAAATTACAAGAAATCAGCGACAAACGAGATAAGTTTCAGCGACTTTATCGAGAGTGTCGAGGCGGGCAAGGTCACGGATGTGACCATAAAGGGCAACTCCATCGCCGGCAAGTTCGCCGGCGGGCAGGTCTTCACCACCTTCTCCCCCCGGTACCCGGAGCTCGTGGACAAGTTGAGGGCCAGCAAGGTCAGGATCTCTGCCGAGCCGGTTGTGGAGACCCCTTCATGGGGCTCCATCTTCGTCTCCTGGTTCCCCATGATACTCCTGATAGGCGTCTGGATATTCTTCATGCGCCAGATGCAGTCAGGCGGGGGCAAGGCCATGAGTTTCGGCAAATCCAAGGCGCGGCTCTTAACAGAGGACCAGCACAGGATTACCTTCAAGGACGTGGCCGGCATAGAGGAGGCGAAGCAGGAAGTTGAGGAGATAATAGACTTTTTGAGGGACCCCAAGAGATACACAAGGCTCGGAGGGCACATACCCAAGGGCGTGCTCCTCGTGGGCGCTCCCGGAACGGGCAAGACCCTCCTGGCAAGGGCCATAGCCGGTGAGGCCGGGGTTCCCTTCTTTTCCATATCGGGCAGCGACTTCGTCGAGATGTTCGTGGGCGTGGGCGCTTCCCGGGTGAGGGACCTCTTTGTCCAGGGCAAGAAACACGCCCCCTGCCTTATCTTCATTGACGAGATAGACGCCGTTGGCAGGCACAGGGGAGCGGGCCTCGGCGGAGGTCACGACGAGAGGGAGCAGACGTTGAACCAGCTCCTCGTGGAGATGGACGGTTTTGAGAGTAACGAGGGTGTTATTATCATAGCGGCCACAAACCGGCCCGATGTGCTTGACCCGGCGCTCCTGAGGCCGGGCAGGTTCGACCGCAACGTGGTGGTTCCCAAGCCCGACGTAAGGGGCAGGGAGAAGATACTCAAGGTCCATTCCGTAAAGACACCGCTCGCCGATGACGTCAACCTCGGCGTCATAGCCAGGGGCACGCCGGGATTTTCCGGCGCGGACCTCTCCAACCTCGTCAACGAGGCGGCGCTACTTGCGGCCAGAAGGGGTAAGGACATCATAGAGATGGTGGAGTTCGACAACGCCAAGGACAAGCTCCTCATGGGCAGTGAGCGCCGGAGCATGATAATCAGCGAGGACGAGAAGAGGAATACGGCCTTCCATGAGGCGGGCCACACCCTTGTTGCCAAACTTATACCAGGCACCGACCCCATACACAAGGTCTCCATAATCCCGAGGGGCATGGCGCTGGGGCTCACGCAGCAACTTCCCATTGACGAGAGGCATACCTACAGCAAGGAGTATCTTCTCAACAATATAGCCGTGCTCATGGGCGGCAGGGCCGCCGAGGAGCTGGTCCTGAAGCACAAGACCACCGGGGCCGGCAACGACATAGAACGGGCCACGGAGATAGCGAGGAAGATGGTCTGCGAATGGGGCATGAGCGAAAAACTCGGCCCTCTTACCTTCGGCAAGAAAGAGGAGCACATCTTTCTCGGAAAGGAAATTGCCCAGAGCAGGGACTTCA
>BTQV01000070.1:0-7008 GCA_036986055.1 Thermodesulfobacteriota bacterium | reverse complement strand
AAGTGGAAAATTTGGCGAACCATTGCTGAAACATCAGGCGCATGAGCTGGGGATAATCATCACGATTTTTAGGCGTCAACGGATCTATGAGCCCATTTAAGCGTTCGATTCGTTCATGGGTCAGATTGCCGTAATAATAACCTTTGATATAACGCGTAGGGATACCTTTTTGATCCAGAAGCGCCGGGATATCTGTATTGAGCGGCTGGGAGCTGCACAGAAAAAATATTTTTTGCCCTGGCAGCAACAGCACATACTTAAAATAGTCGTTCACCGTATTATAAAGTGAAGAAAGCTTTTGACGCTGCGGTTCGGCCAGATAATTTTCAAAACCTTTCATGGCAAAACTCAACACTCCGTGTCGGGCCAGGTGGCGCCTTGCAAGGTCGAAAAATCTGTCGGTAAAGAATCTATTGATTTGGTATGTATCCGGCTCACTCAGGTTGACGATGATCGCATCATAGATCTTGTTCGAATTGGCCAGAAAGGCTCGCCCGTCTTGATATACGACCTTCAGTCCGGGAATTTTTTTTATGATTTTGAACCTGAATTCAACTTCAGCCACCTTTGGATCCAGTTCCACATAATCGATGGAAGCCGGATGATATTTTTCGAGCTCGGCCATCATACCGCCTTCAGCGGAAATCAAAAGAATCTTCTGCACCCGGGACAATTGAGACAGAGGATAATGGATGGTTTCTTCGGCTATGCTCAAGTTCTGGGTGCCGAACAGCGGAACGCCCCCTACAAACAGGGTAAACTGCTCATGATCTTGTTGGACTTCGATCCGGCCATACCGGGATTCCTTGTAATAGACCAGTTTGCCTTCAGGCGGAAACAACGACGATGGTTCCAGAAAAATACCGGCTATCAGAGTGACAAAAGTCAATCCAGCTCCCAGATAAATAGCAATTCGAGACCTGAGAAAGTTGCGAGATAGCAGCAGGAAGGCTGTCAGAAGTAACGGTAAATTTGCTAAAAATACTGCCTTTAAAGGCGTAACCAGAAAAACAAGGACAAAAGAAAACAGGGCGCCTCCGGAGACATCTCCCAAGTTATCAATAATGTAGATGCGTGCGCCGGGATAATCCGGCTTCTCTGCCCGAATGACGAAAAGACTGTAGGGAAGAACAAAACCGATCATTAAGCAATAGGGGGCAATGATCAAAAAAGAATAACTTAAAGTAGGAAACGAGGCCGCTTTTGCGCCGTAAAAAAATTTAATTATAAAAAAAATTATGGATAAGAGGACTAAAAGATTAAGAGAAATTGACAGACTTAAAGTCTGGCACCCCTTTACCCAGATGCGGGAGTGGATGAAGGAGGACCCCCTTATAATCGAGAAGGGGAGGGGCAACTACCTTATAGACACGGAAGGCAACAGGTATCTCGACGGCGTATCCTCGCTCTGGGTTACGGTCCACGGCCACAGAAAAAAAGAGATTGACAGGGCCATAAAAGAGCAACTCTCGAAGATAGCGCACTCAACGCTCCTCGGTCTCGGTAACGTGCCGTCCATAGAACTCGCCGAAAGGCTCGTGAATATCGCGCCAAAGGGGCTTAAGCGGGTCTTTTATTCAGACGACGGCTCAACGGCCGTCGAGATAGCCCTTAAGATTTCCTTCCAGTACTGGGAGCAGAAGCAGAAGAAGAACAAAAAGAAAAATTTTATCGCTTTCACCGGGGCCTACCACGGCGACACCTTCGGCTCCATGAGCGTGGGAGAGATTGACATATTCGTCAAGAAGTACAGGCCCCTTCTTTTCAAGGCCTTCCGCTCTCCCTACCCTTTTTGTTACAGGTGCCCCGTCGACAAAAAATACCCCGACTGCAATACAGCTTGCCTCAATGAACTTGAAAAGGTTTTAAAGAGACACTCCCATGAGACCGCCGCCTGCATTATAGAGCCGCTCGTGCAGGGCGCGGCCGGGATGATTACCTCCCCGCCGGGGTTTTTAAGGGGCGTAAGGAGACTCACGAAAAAATACAACGTCCATCTCATAGCCGATGAGGTGGCAACTGGTTTCGGCAGGACCGGTACGATGTTTGCCTGCGAGGGGGAGGGGGTAAGGCCCGATATTTTGTGTCTCGCCAAAGGCCTTACAGGAGGATATTTGCCGCTCGCCGCCACCCTTACCACGGAGGAGATTTTCAAGGCCTTCCTCGGCAACTACGTTGAATATAAGTCCTTTTTTCACGGCCATACATATACGGGAAACCCCCTCGGGTGCGCCGCCGCAATAGCGAACCTCGAAATATTCGAGAAGGAAAAGGTCATTGAGGGGTTGAAGGGCAAGTGCGAGGTCTTTCAAGATTTGTTGATTGGCCTAAAAGACCTTCCCTGCGTGGGGGATGTGCGGTGTAAGGGGCTTATGGCCGGGGTGGAACTCGTAGCGGACAAGAAGACCAAAAGGCCCTACGCGCCGGAGTTACGCATGGGCAGGCGCGTCTGCCTGAAGGCACAGAAAAAGGGTCTCATCATTAGGCCCATCGGCGATACCATTATTATCATGCCGCCCCTGTCCATAAGAAAGAGCGAGATAAAGAGGATTTTTACCACAGTAAGGGACTCCATAACAGAAGCAACCTGATTTTCAAGGCATGTTTTTTGAGATGCGCAAAAATTTTTTTATAACGGGTACTGACACTGGCGTGGGAAAGACCTTTGTCGCCGCGGCCTTTGTCGAGGCATTGCGTAAGGCGGGTTTTGACGTGGGGGTTATGAAGCCAGTAGAGACGGGATGCGCGGAAAGCGGCGGCGAGCTCGTGCCCGGGGACGCGTTGAAATTAAAAGAAGCCGCGCGGACTTCCGACCCGTTGGACCTAATAAACCCTTACAGGTTCGCCGCTCCGGTGGCGCCTTGCGTTGCGGCGTCCATGGAAGACAGGGAAATAGAAATCGATAAGATAGCAGAGGCCTTTAACGTCCTCTCCAAAAGGCACGATTTTATGGTCGTCGAGGGCGCGGGCGGGCTCATGGTGCCGCTTACCCCGACAAAGACCTTTATCGATCTGCTGTCCATATTAAAGATACCCGTCATTATTGTCGCCCCCTCAAGGCTCGGTGTTATAAACCACACCCTTCTTACAGTCGAGGCCGCAAGGAGAGGGGGGATAGATGTGGCGGGTATTATCTTAAACAACCCGGCGTTATCCCGGGGCTCGGATTTAAGTGGAGAAACGAACGCAGAGGTGATTGAGAGGTTTTCTGGCGCGCCCCTTCTCGCAGAACTTCCCTTTATAAAAGAAAAACCCCCTTACAAATACGTAAGGGGGTTCGTTGAACAATTGACCTCCGGGGGTTAACCTCCGGGCCGTGTACTTAGGCCCTGTTAACCTCCGCTGTGGACGCCTCCGGGTGCCTTGAAAAAAGACCGGCCCTTCTCAGGCGGAGGCCTGTTTGGCGACGGTGTAATTGAGCCTTCCGCCCGCGAGTATCATCTCTGTCTGAACGGGCGAGTAGCCGTGCCTTACCTTTATCTCCGTACCCTTTGTAACGTTCTTTATTGTAACCGTATCCCCGGACGTCAGTTCTTTTTTGACGTTCGAGAATTCGAGTTTGTCGCCTTCTTCTATTGCGTCGTAATCAGCGGCGTTTACGAACTCAAGGGGGAGTATGCCGAAGTTTATGAGGTTCGCCTTGTGGATACGGGCGAAACTCTTGGCTATCACCGCCTTTATGCCGAGGTACATGGGGCAGAGCGCCGCGTGCTCCCTTGACGAGCCCTGTCCGTAGTTCTCTCCGCCTATGACGAATCCGCCGTGGGCCTCTTTGGCCTTTTTGTGGAAGTCGGGGTCTATAGCGCAAAAGACCGACTCCGAGTACTTGGGCACGTTGCTCCTGTATTTGAGCCATGTCCCGGCGGGGGTGATGTGGTCTGTTGTGATGTTGTCGCCGAGTTTTATGAGCACCTTTCCGTCGAGGCTCTCTCCCAGGGGCTCCTTCTTGGGAAGGGACTGGATGTTGGGCCCCTTCTTTACCGTGACCTTCGAGGGGTCTTTTACGGGCGGTATTATCATTGAGTCGTCGACGAGGAATGTGTCCGGCACCTTTATCTTCGGGAATTTGCCGAGTTTTCTCGGGTCTGTCACAACGCCGTATATGGCCGCCGCCGCCGCTGTTTCAGGGCTGCAGAGGTAGAGCTTGGCGTTCTTTGTGCCACTCCTGCCCTCGAAGTTCCTGTTGAAGGTCCTTAGGGATACGGCCTCAGAGGGCGGGCTCTGTCCGTTGCCTATGCAGGGGCCGCAGGCCGACTCGAGTATCCTGGCGCCGGCCTCTATGAGGTGCGTGAGACCCTTGTTTAGCGATATCATCTCGAGCACCTGCCTTGAGCCGGGCGATACTGTCGTGCTCACTTCGGGGTGTACCCTGTACTCCCCCTTGTGGAAGATGTCCGCCACCAACATGAGGTCCGTGTAAGAGGAATTGGTGCAACTGCCTATGCATACCTGGTCGACCTTGAGTCCCGCTATCTCCGAGACCTTGCAAACGTTGTCGGGCATGTGGGGCTTGGCTATCATGGGCTCGAGTGTGTCGAGGTCTATTTCCACGACCTCGTCGTATTCGGCGTCCGCGTCGGCCTTGAGTTCAGACCAGTCCGTTTCCCTGCTCTGCGCCTTTAAAAACTCCTTTGTTACCTCGTCGCTGGGGAAGACCGAAGTCGTGGCCCCGAGCTCGGCGCCCATGTTGGTTATGGTGGCGCGGTCGGGCACGGTAAGGCTGGCTATGCCCTCTCCGCCGTATTCGAAGACCTTGCCCACGCCGCCCTTGACGGTGAGCCTCCTGAGGAGTTCGAGTATAATGTCCTTTGCTGAAACCCAGGGCTGGAGTTTGCCCTTGAGGTTTACGAGGACTACCTTCGGGTAGGTGAGGCTGAAAGGACCTCCACCCATGGCAACGGCCACGTCAAGGCCGCCCGCGCCTATGGCGAGCATGCCGAGTCCGCCGCACGTCGGTGTGTGGCTGTCAGAGCCCAGGAGCGTCTGGCCAGGAACGCCGAACCTCTCGAGGTGGACCTGGTGGCAGATGCCGTTACCGGGCCTTGAAAAGTATATGCCGTACTTCGCGGCCAGCGTCTGGAGGAACCTGTGGTCGTCGGCGTTCTCATAGCCGCCGTACTGCAGGGTATTGTGGTCAACGTAACTGACGGATTTTTTGGTCTTTACCCTGTCCACTCCCATGGCCTCGAACTGCAGGTACGCCATTGTGCCTGTGGCGTCCTGGGTAAGGGTCTGGTCTATAACTATGTCTATTTCTTTGCCGGTTTCAGGCGTTCCGGCGCGGAGATGGCTCTCCAAGAGTTTTTGCGTTACGTTCTTGCCCACTTTTTCCTCCTTTTAAGTACAGATAGTCCGGTTGGTTTCAATCTATTATTATACCCTGTCAGGCCACTCCGGTTCCATCAAAAGAAAGTTTTTATTCAGGTTCTTATAAATATCGGCGGGGTATAAAGAATATACAAAAGAGGCAAAAAAGTCAATCACAAAAGGCTCTTTGCGTCCATCCCGCGGGGGGCGTAAAACAGACCTCTGTGTTGACTATCCTCGGTATGCTGTGCTAATCTTAAATTCTTATGGAAAAGCCCAACTATTTTCCCTCATTAGAAGATTTTAAGGAGAAGGCGCGGTCCTCTAATATCGTCCCCGTCTACAGGGACATACTCGCCGACACCGATACCCCTGTATCGGCCTTTTTGAAGATAGACACAGGCGGAGACGGTTTCCTCCTTGAGAGCGTGGAGGGCGGGGAGAAATGGGGGAGATACAGCGTCCTTGGCAACGGTGGAAGGACCGTCGTAAGGGCCAAGGGGGACATAACAGAGGTAATCGAAGAGGGCGGAGAAAGAAAGGTAATAAAGGGCGACCCCGTGGCTGTGCTCAAAGGGGTCATGAGGGGGTTGAAGGCCGCTGTTATGGAAGGCGTGCCGAGGTTCTCATGCGGGGCCATAGGGTACATGGGCTATGACGTGGTAAGGCATATAGAAAGACTCCCCGAGACCGCTAAAAGAGACCTCGACACCTACGACCTTTATTTTATCCTTTCAGACACGCTCCTTGTCTTCGACAACGTGGAGCATAAGATAAAGGTCATAGCCAACGCCTTTATAGGGGAGGGCTGTGATGTCGAGGAGGTTTACAGGGAGGCCGTCGGCAAGATAGACGGCCTTGTAAAGACCTTGAGGGAGAAGGGGATAAAGGAGGGGGAAGGGCGTAAGGGTTTTGGCGCCGGCGAGGTGAGTTCGAACTTCGCGCGTGGAGATTTTTTGGCGGCCGTTGAGAAGATTAAGGAGTACATAAGGCAGGGAGACGTTATTCAGACCGTCCTCTCCCAGAGGTTTTCTACTCCTCAGGACGTGGACCCCTTTGACGTCTACAGGGCGTTGCGGGTAATAAACCCCTCGCCCTATATGTTTTTCCTGAGGCTCGAGGACTTAACGCTTGTGGGCTCGTCGCCGGAGATTCTCGTCCGTGTCGAGGGCAGCGACGTAAACGTAAAGCCCATAGCGGGCACAAGAAGGCGCGGCCGTGATGCCGAGGAGGACGAAGGGCTCGCCCGTGAACTCCTCGCAGACCCAAAGGAACTGGCCGAACACATTATGCTCGTGGACCTGGGGCGTAACGATATAGGGAGGGTGAGCAGGGCCGGCACCATACGCGTCGACGACCTCATGACCATAGAGAGATACTCCCATGTCATGCATATAGTAACGGACGTGCACGGCACGCTCAAGGAAGGCAAGGACGAGTTCGATTCGCTACGTGCCTGTTTCCCGGCGGGCACGCTCACGGGAGCGCCCAAGATAAGGGCCATGGAGATAATAGAAGAACTGGAGCCGGTGCGCCGCGGCGTCTACGGAGGGTCCGTGGGCTACATCGGTTACTCCGGTAACATGGACATGTGCATAGCCATAAGGACCATGGTTATAAAGGACAAGACCATTTACATACAGGCCGGCGCCGGTATTGTGGCCGACTCTGTTCCTGAAAAGGAATTCGAGGAGACGGAGA
>BTQV01000069.1:0-7064 GCA_036986055.1 Thermodesulfobacteriota bacterium | reverse complement strand
GAGGGCACGGTGGTGATAGCCGAGACCCAGACCTCGGGCAGGGGGAGGCTTGGCCGCGTATGGGAGTCGCCCCCGGGGGTCAACCTTTACGCCTCCATTATCCTGAGGCCGGACCTTGCCCCCTATGAGACTCAAGGCATAACCCTCCTCGCGGCCGTTGCCGTAGCCGAGGCCATAAATGCCTTCATCCCGGAAAGTCCTGTTGTCAAGTGGCCTAACGACGTGCTTATCGGCTCAAGGAAGGCCGCCGGCATACTGACGGAGATGGATACGGAGCCCGGCAAGGTTAATTTTATCGTCGTGGGGATAGGGGTGAATATCAATATGACGGGGGGCCTTCTACCGGCTCCATTGAAGGCCGTAGCCGTCTCCCTGAGGGAAGGAAGCGGCTACGACGTCTCAAGGACGGGGTTTACGTGCGAACTTTTTTGCTCTTTCGAGAAATGGTATAAGATATTCTTGAGAGACGGCCCCGGGCCGGTGCTCGATGCATGGAGGGGATTTTTCGCCTCAGAGGGCAAGCCAGTAAGGGTCACGGGCCTTAAGGAGACGATTGAGGGTATATGCATGGGCGTTGATTCCACGGGCGCGCTCCTTGTAAGGGTCCCTTCCGGCAGGGTCGAAAAGGTGCTCGCAGGCGACGTGGAGATGGTGGGGAGAAAAGGTTTTTGAGGAAGCTAATAAAAAAAATAATTTGCCATGCTCCTCGCCGTTGATATAGGCAACACCGATACAGTGCTCGCCGTCTTTGACGGGCCAAGTGTCGCCGGACACTGGAGGGTTCCAACGGTAAAGAAGAATTCCGTTGCCACGTGCCTTGAGTTTTTAAGGGAGACGCTCTTTGCCGCCGGCGTCGAGGCCCGGGATTTGAAGGACGTAGTCGCCTGCTCGGTGGTGGACGAGGTCAACGGTACCTTCCGGCGCGCTGTAAAGGAGTTTACGGGCCTCGAAGCGAGGTTCGTGGGCGAGGAGATAGCCCCACCCATGCCTGTTATTACGGAAAACCCCGCCGAAGTGGGCGCCGACAGGATAGTCAACGGCTTCGCCGCTTACTCTATCTTTAAGCGTGAGGTTATAGTGGTGGATTTCGGCACGGCCATAACCGTCGACTATATCACAGGAAAAGGCGAGTACGCCGGAGGGTCCATAGCGCCGGGAATAGGTATTTCCCTTGAGGCCCTTGTCTCAAGGACATCGAAGTTGCCGGATGTGGAGCTTAAGAAACCGGCAATGGTCGTTGGGAGAAATACCGTGGAGAGTATGCGCTCAGGCTTCTTTTATGGCTTTACAGGCCTCGTTGACGGTATAATAAAAAATATGATAGATGAAAGGGGCGGCCGCCCGAAGGTCATAGCCACGGGCGGTGGCTCGGGGCTTATAAAGGACAGTTCTGAATTCATAGAGGAGACCGACGAGATGCTCACCATGAAGGGGCTGAAAATATTGAGCGAAGGGGCACGGAAATGACCGACAAGCGCTCGGAAGACCATTTCGTAGAGGGAAAACGTCATTTAAAGGACGAGCACATTGACAGGGCCCTGAGGGCCTTTGGAAAGGCATACAAGGGGGACAAAAAAAACCCCTACTATATGTCCTATTACGGGCTCTTGAAGGCCGTGAGGTCCGGCGAGATAGGCCTCGGCCTCGAACTCTGCACCATGGCCATAAAGAAGGAGTTTTACAAGTCGGAGTTCTATTTGAACCTCGGCAAGGTTTACCTCGCCGCCGGGAACATCAAGGGCGCTGTAAACGTCTTCAAGAAGGGGCTCAACTTCGAGCCTCAAAACGAGGAACTGAACAAACTTCTGGCTGACCTGGGGGTTAGAAAAGGCCAGGTTGTCTCGGTGCTTGACAGGTCCAACCCCATAAACAAGTTTTTCGGCATTATCTTCAGGAGGACGATCCCCGGCCTCTTTAAAAAATTCAAGGCATAGAAGGCCATATTGGTTGCGGCTCACCTGAAAGCGTCTAAAAAAATCAAGGAGGGGTGGCTTGGACAACGCGATTGACAAGAAGAGAAATATTGCCGTAATAGCCCACGGCGGCGCGGGCAAGACGACCCTCTCCGAGGCCATACTCTATAACGCGAAGGCCACGGACAGGCTTGGAAGCGTTGACAGGGGGACGTCAATTCTTGACTTCGAACCCGAGGAGCATAAGAGAAAGATAAGCATCTCCTCTGCGGTCCATCATTACAACTGGGCGGAGCACCGAGTAAATATCATCGACACGCCCGGGTATTCGAATTTTCTGAACGAGACAAAGAGTTCTTTAAGGGTCGTAGGGGGCGCTGTGGTAATGCTTAGCGCCATCTCCGGCGTTAAGGCGCAGACTGAGAGGATATGGAAATACGCCGACGAGTTTGAGGTCTCCCGCATTGTCTTTGTCAACAAGGTGGACCGTGAGAGGGCGAATTATTTAAGGGCCGTTGACGATATGGAAAAGGTCTTAAAGGTCAGGGGCGTGCCCATGCAGATACCCGTTGGTGAGGGCGGGAGTTTCAAGGGAGTCGTGGACCTCTTGACCATGAAGTCATACATTTATAAAGACGACGCTTCAGGCGGTTTCACCGTAGAGGCCGTACCTGACGAACTCTCGGCAGAGGCCTCGAAGATGAGGGAGCGCATGATCGAGTCGATAGTCGAGGCCGACGACGACCTTATGGAAAGGTATCTTGAGGGTGAGGAACTTTCCGCCGATGAATTGAAAAAGGGGTTGAGGGAAGGGGTGCTGACGAGAAAGTTCGTCCCCGTCTTTATAGGCTCGGCGCTTAAAAACATCGGGATAAACTTCTTGATGGACTCGATAAACACGTGCCTTCCTTCTCCCCAGGACAAGGGCTCCATCAAGGGGACGGCAAAAGGCACGAACCCCGAGACGGGCGAGGAGGTCACCAGGGAGCCGGACAGCGGTGCGCCCTTTGCAGGGTTGGTATTCAAGACCATAATCGACCCCTTTACGGGCAAACTCTCCATCTTCAGGGTATATTCGGGCACGCTCAAACCCGGGGATATCGTCCTTAATTCCTCGAAGGAGGAAAAGGAGAAGTTGACCCACCTCTATCTCATGGAGGGCAAGAACGTAAAGGAGGTCCCCGCCGCCTCGGTGGGGGACATAGTGGCCGTGAGCAAACTCAAGTCCACGTGCACATGGGATACGCTCTGCGCCCAGGACTCTCCCGTGGTCTTCCCGCCGTTGCCGCCTGTAAACGCCGTTCTCTCCTACGCCATACACCCCAAGACAAAGGGGGACGAGGACAAGGTCTCTTCGGCGTTCGCCAAACTCATGGAGGAGGACCCGAGCCTGGAGTTTACCCGGGATGAACAGACAAAGGAGTTTATCATAGCAGGTGTGGGCCAGGTCCACCTCGAGGCCAGTATCGAAAAATTGAAGCGCAAGTACAACTGCGAAGTCGAACTGAAGGCCCCGAGGATACCATACAAGGAGACGATACGCTCGAGCGTAAAGGTCCAGGGCAAATACAAGAAACAGTCCGGCGGCAGGGGCCAGTACGGCGACGTCTGGTTGGAACTGAGCCCCCTTGAGAAGGGCGGCGGTTTTGAGTTCGTGAACAGGATAACGGGCGGGGTCATACCGAGGCAATACATCCCCGCCGTTGAGAAGGGCGTAAGGGAAGCCATGCAGACCGGGGTGCTCGCGGGCTTCCCCGTGGTTGACGTGAAGGTCGAGCTCTATGACGGCTCTTTCCATTCCGTAGATTCTTCGGAGATGGCCTTTAAGATAGCCGCTTCCATGGGGTTCAAGAAGGCGATGGAAAAGGCCGCCCCCGTGCTCTTGGAGCCCATAGTGAAGATGGATATAAACGTGCCCCAGGAGAACCTCGGCGACGTTATAGGGGATATAAACTCAAGGCGGGGCAAAATTCTCGGTGCCGAACCCGAGGCCGGGAGGCAGACCATAAAGGCGCTGGTCCCCATGGCCGAGGTCGTTACCTACGCACCGGAACTACGCGGCATGACGGGCGACCGCGGCATGTTCACAATGGAGTTCTCGCATTACGAAGAGGTCCCCACATACCTGTGCCAGAAGGTTATCGAGAGCGTACGGGCCGGGAAGGAGAAGTAGGGGGGACTCATGAAGATACGCAAAGGACTCCTGAAATTTGTTTCTCCTGAGACCACCGTTGAGAAGAGGCTCGATGTCGCGAGGCGCGGCGACGCGGAACTCGATGCGCTCGCGCCTGAAGACATTGTCACGGTCCTCTTTGTGCTTACCCATGACAAGGAACCCGCCGTCTCCGACGAGGCTAAAGAGAGCCTTCGCAGGTGTCCGGCGGACCTAGTGCTCCGAGCGCTTGAGAAGAGGCTCGACCCCTTGATACTTAGAAACCTTTACACCCTTTACGAGGAAGACACCGCCGTAAAAGCCGCGGTGGCGAAAAACCCCGGGGCCGACGAGCCGCTCCTTTACGCCGTTGCCCGCCGCGCTCCCATGGACGTAATATCCGTCTTCGGTGAGAAGAAGG
Organism: Thermodesulfobacteriota bacterium; assembly: GCA_036986055.1. Taxonomy (GTDB): domain Bacteria; phylum Desulfobacterota; class GWC2-55-46; order GWC2-55-46; family JADFVP01; genus BTQV01. The sequence continues at coordinate 2,578 of BTQV01000069.1, read as the reverse complement.
AGATAGTCAAGAGGTTCCCGAGTATCCTTGAAGGTTTGAAGAAAAATCCCGAAGTGGACGAGGTCTTCATAAAAGATATAGAGTCCTTTTTTGAAAACACTTCACTTGAAAATGTCCCTGAAGTTGAAGAGCCGGAACCGGCTGAAGAACCGACGCCGGACTACGGCTTCATGGATGAGGACTTTGAAAGTGACAGGGTCAATATTTATCAACTCATAAGCAACCTCACCGCCGGCGAAAAGATAAAACTCGCGCTAACCGGTGAGAAGTCGGTAAGGGACCTCCTCATAAAGGACAAGAACAAGATAGTGGCCATGTCGGTGCTGAAAAACCCCAGGATAACGGAGCAGGAGATTGTCAAGGTAGCGTCTTCCACGACCACCTCTGACGACATTCTTAGGGAGATAGCCACGAGAAGGGATTGGATAAAGAACTACATAGTGAAACTGGCCATGGTCTTAAACCCCAAGACCCCATTGAATTATTCCCTGAAGTTTCTCGATTTTCTGCATGACAGGGACCTTAAGAAGATTTCAAAGAGCAAGAACGTTCCCGCTATTCTTACAAACGCGGCCCAGAGGAAGCTGGTCCGCAAGGGCAGGGGCTGACAAAAAAATAAAAAAGGGCCGGTAAGGATGCCCATAGGTTTTCATGCCTCCATCGCCGGGGGCCTGCACAGGGCGATCGAAAGGATAGACGACCTCGGTTGCGACGCGCTCCAGATGTTTATACGCAACCCGCGGGCCTGGCAATACAAGCCGCTTGGAACCGAAGATGTCAAACTCTTTAAAAGAGAGAGGCAAGCCTCGGGCATCTGGCCTGTTTGTGTCCATACGTCATATCTTATCAACTTGTCGTCGCCCGATGACGGTTTGTTTGAAAGGTCCGTCGCTCTTTTTATCCTCGAACTCACGGGCGCCGAGGATATAGGCGCCGATTATCTCGTAACGCACCTCGGAAGCCACAGGGGCGAGGGCCCGGAGTGGGCCATCAAGAGGATAGGCCGGGCGCTTATGGAAGTCGGCAAAAAGGGCCTCGGCAAGAGGACAAAAATTCTTGTTGAGAACAGCGCCGGCGGCGGCAGTACCTTTGGCGCGGATTTAAAAGAGGTCGGAGCCGTAATGGAGATGGGCGCGTCAATGGGGCTTGATATGGGGTTCTGTTTCGATACGTGCCACGGTTTCGCCCATGGTTACCCCATGAGGACCGCCGCAGAGGCAACGGCGCTTGTAAAGACCATTGAGAAGGAGGCGGGCCTCGACAGGCTTGCTCTCATACACCTTAACGACTCAAAGGGCGGCCCCGGGTCCGGAGTTGACAGGCACGAGAATATTGGAAAGGGAAGGATAGGGCGCGCGGGGCTCGGCGCGTTTCTGAGGACGAAAAAGATTTCAGCCCTGCCGATTATCATGGAGACGCCAAAGAAGGTCAAGGGCGATGACGTTAAAAACCTGAAGACAGTAAGGGAGATTATGGGGCTGAAGCGGAGAGCTCTTCCGCTGAAACGCCCTTAATACTTTAAGGAGGTTTTGATAAAATGTACGATCTCGTAATAATCGGCGGAGGACCCGCCGGGCTTACGGCGGGCATATACGCCGTGAGGCTCGGGCTCAAGACCGTCCTTCTTGAAAAACAGATGGTGGGCGGCCAGATTGCCGTAAGCGACGTCATAGAAAACTACCCCGGCTTTCCATCCATCAGCGGCGCGGAGCTCATGGAAAAGTTTGAGGAGCACGCAAAGGGTCTCGGCCTTGACATAGAGTTCAAGGACGTCTCCGGGATCGAGGCCGGGGAAAACGCGCACACCATAAAGTCATCCGACGGGGATATAAAGACAAAGACCGTGATAGTCGCAACGGGCGCGAAGCCGCGCCCTCTGGGCGTTCCCGGTGAAAAGGAGTTTCTGGGAAAGGGGGTCTCATACTGCGCCACCTGCGACGGCCCTTTCTTCCGTAACCTGAACGTAATGGTCGTTGGCGGTGGGGATACGGCTTTGAAGGAATCCGTCTACCTCGCCAAGATAGCGTCCAAGTTGTACCTCGTCCACAGGAGGGACCAGTTCAGGGGGGAAAAGATCCAGCAGGACAAGGTCGAGGCCGCCGAAAACATAGTGCTTTTAAAGAGCCATATACTCAAGGAGATTAAGGGCGAGGGCGTTGTTAAGAGCGTGGTCGTCGAGGACCTCAAGACCTCCGAGATAAAGGAACTCGATGTGGACGGCGTATTCATGTTCGTGGGCATAAACCCCACGACCGATTTCGTCGAAGTCGACAAGGACGACAATGGTTTCATAAAGACCAACCAGAAGATGGAGACGAACGTTCCGGGGCTATTCGCGGCAGGGGACTGCAGAAACACGCCGCTACTCCAGGTCGCCACAGCCGTGGGAGACGGCGCAATCGCCGCTTTTTCGGCCTCGTCCTACGTGGAGGCCCTCGATTAGAGCGCCCCCTCCGGGATTGGTTTTTTCTCTTTAAAGCCCCACCTTCTCTCTGAAAAATGGAAAAGACGATCATCTCCATAGGGGGTAACGCCCTTGTAAGGCGCGGCGAGGCCGGGACCATAGAAGAGCAGTTCG
>BTQV01000068.1:0-7126 GCA_036986055.1 Thermodesulfobacteriota bacterium | reverse complement strand
AAAGCTCCCTTACCCCCTTAAGGCTTCCTATACTCCCCATACCGTATTCCCATAGCGTCAACCAGCATGCCACGGGGTGGAAGAGCCAGACGGCGTCGGGTTTTTTCCTGAACCCCTTAAAACTCTGCACGATAAGCGGCGCCACCGTAACGCAGGAGACAATAAACATGAAGAGCTTGAGCCTGCTCGTACTCTTCCAGGGATATTTCCTGACGCCCAACTTGTTATAGTACAGATAATCCCTTACGCGGCGGCGCTGCTTTCTCGCAAACGTCCTCATGTCGCCTGAGAATATATGGATTATCCCTGTCTTGACCTTGGCGAAACGGACGTTCTTTTTATCTTCACCGCTTTGGCCGTCGAGGAGTTCGAATATGAGGTCTATGTCGAAGAGATAGTCGCCTATCACTTTGTCCTTCCATGCGGACCTGCGCACAAAAAAACCGTTGGCGCCTATGGTGGGCAGGTTCTTCACGTCGAGGTCCACCTTTATATGCCCGCCCTTGTCCTCTTCGGTGTGAGGCATCTCCGTCCATAGTCCCGTAACGGCGCAGTACCTGTCATAGTTTCCGAGAAAGAGGCAGAGAGGGTCGTTCATCCCGAGATAGGCGCAGTAGCGCGTGATATATCCGTCGGCCGTCCTCGCGATATATTCCAGTGGCTCGCTCGCGATAATCTCAGAGTCTTGAAAAGGGGCGACCATCTCCTTGAGCCAGCCGGGCCCGGGAAGGACGTTGTCGGAATCTATAAAGGCGATAATCTCTTTTGACGTCTCCTTAAGACCGGCGGCCTTTCCCGCCTCGCCGGTCTTGAGCCTGTTAGGGATTATCCTGATATCCACGCCGCTTTTGTCTTTTATCTCTTTTACTATCGCGACGGTAGAGTCCTCGGAGCCTCCGTCGGCGATAATTATCTCAAGGAGGTCTTTTTTGTAATCCTGCGCGGCGATGCTGTCGAGACATTCACCGAGCGTCTTTTCCGAGTTGAGGGTCGGAATTACAACGGAGACGCCTGGATATTTTTCACGCGGGGCGGCGGGTGTCTTTTTGACAGGGCCGGTCCTACGCCCCTTAGCCTGAGACGGCTTCCTCCCTGTTACGTTTGTCTTGCTATTACACATTTTCATTTCCCTGTGGCACAATCTCTGCCGGTTTTTTCATGTGAGCCTTTTTTCTCTCCACGGAAGTCGCTTAAATGGCCCATGAGTTTTCTTCCGGCCATAAAGAGGAACCTGATGTCGTCGATATTGCGGACGTTCAAGACCTTTCTCAAAACAAACCGCGGTGAGAGCGCCGCCTTGTAAAGGCCCTGCGCAAAGCCCTGCATATCCTCGACGGTCACCGGGCTCTTCCATACGGACTCCCTCATGTCATATCTGTCCCAGTCCTCGGTCAGGAGCCATCCCCTCTTCTTCGCCTCGTCGAATAGGGGCGTGCCCGGATAAGGAATTACAATCGTAGCCTGCAACGTATCTATATACCCTTTACCGAACATTTCCCTCGCGAAGTTTATCGTCTCCTCGGCGTCCTCTTTTTTCTCCCACGGGTAGCCCACCATGGCGGTAACGTGGGGCTCGAGGCCGGCCTTCTTGGCCTCGCAAAGGCCCTCCTTTATGGTAGAGACCTTAAGGCCCTTTGCGAGCCTGTCAAGTGTACGCTGGTTCACGGACTCGAGGCCGAAGAGGACGAAACGGAAACCCGCCTTTGCCATAAGGCCGTATTCTTCTTTTGTAAGGGCGTTAATCCTCATGTTGCATCCCATGTAAATCTTTTTGTTGTACCCCCTCGATATCATCCCTTCGCAAAAATCATTCAACCAGGCCCCCGAGGGAAAGGTCCCGCTGTCGTCGAATACCTCCCTCACACCGTATCTTTCTATAAGATCCCCAATTTCGTCGAGGAGTCTTTCGGGCTTTACGGACCTGAAACTATTCCCAGGATACATAGTCGTCCATGAACAGAAACTGCATCTGCCCCACCAGCAGTCCCTGCCCGCCATGGTGTACGTGCCGGGGGTCCTTTTGAAATTTCCGTTCTTCGTACTGTAAAGCCGCCACCTTGTAAGGTCCCTGTCTATACGGGGAAGTTTATTGAGGTCGTGTGACAAAACGGGGGGGCCTGTGCTCTTTATCCCGGCGGCGCTCCGGTACCATATGCCCGGCTCAAGTGCCGATTCATCAAGGCCGCCGGAAGCATCTTTCAGTCCATTACAGAGGCTCAAAAGCAGAAAATCATAGTCGCCGCCTGTGAGGACGTAATCCACGGGAGAGTTCTTCATGGACTCCTCCGGCAGCGCCGTCACATGGTCGCCCATGAGCACGGTCTTAAGGCGCCCATTTTTTGATGCCCTTACCTTCAAGTCCTCTAAAATCTTCCAGTGACGTTTGACTACCGGCGTCTTTGTCTCGATGACCACCACGTCGGGTGCAGCCCTTACGACCCTCTCGATCCACTCTTCGTAGGAGATCCCCTCTGCGATGGCGTCGTCCCATACAACGTCAAAACCCGCACCTTTAAGCACGGTGGCCGCGTAAGCCGGCACCACGGGATATATGTACGTCGGCTCCCTGAACCACTGAAACTGGCGGTTCTGCGCCAGGAGCGGCACCCCCTTGTCGCTCGAAAGCGGCGGATATGAAATAAAGACCTTCATCTCCTGTACCTCGTCGTTGAAAGGCCCCTCAAGAAATTAAATCCGTAAAGGATGTGGGTAAGAAATATCCCCGGTATGGTCAGAACGCCAACGAGTATCTTCCTTTCCCTGATAGTCGTGGAGAAAGCCGTGGCCAGGAGCATGAAAAAGTATATGGAAATTGTGCTCACATAGACCTTCGCCGCCGGCCCGTAGAAGGCCGAAAGGACTACGCCCGCGACTATGCCTATAAGAAAAAGGCTTGGCACGAAATAAGAAAGCCTCAGCGACGTCTCGGGAAGGACCTTCGCGAAATAACCCCTGTGAAAGGCGTACCTCGAAATTTGACGGAGATGGGGGACAAAGAGAGGTCTCCTGTGGTGGTAGACGACGGCCTCCGGGTCGTAAATTATCTTTTTTCCCAGTTTTTTAGTGATGTCGAGGCAGAGCTTCGTATCCTCTCCCGGCCAGTAATCGGAATCGAATCCGCCGGCCTCCCTGAAGATATCCTTTCTTACAAGGAGGTTCACAGTGGGATAATCATCGACCTCGCGCGGCGCGCCCGGCACATACCTGTACTCGTTGCCTCCGCTGGCAAGCCAAGTGGAAAAGACTGCGCCCGAAGCCCGTTGCAGGATAGAATCGGACTTCGGCGTTACGGCCGGCCCACCCACGGCGGCTACCTTTTCATCGTCGAAATGGCGGACCGCTTTACTGAGCCAGTCCCTCTCGGGATAGGCGTCGTCATCGAGGAAGGCGAGTATCTCTCCCTTTGCGTACTTCAACGCAAGGTCTCTCTTTTCCGCGGGGCCCATATCGCCCGTGGGGATAACGGTCGTCCTGGCAAAGGACTCCTTTGAGGCATTGTCCGGAAAAATGATGATTTCGTAATTTTCGTAGTCCATGGCCAGAATATAGGGGATAGACTCGCGTATGTAGTCGTTTATCTCCTTAACCGGGATAATTATAGAAACCGACCTTCTCATCCGCCCCCCTCCCGTTTTTAATCCTTACAATCGCCCTTCTCTCGCGGTAGGTCATGAAGAGCTGTGTAACGGCCATCACGAAATTCACGATCATGATAGAAAGGACCACTGCGAACAATCCTCCATGAAAAGACTTGAGGAGAACAAAGAGCGCGGCGCATCCTCCGGCGAGTACGTAAATAAAGCCTGTCCTGTTGCGCGCGAGATTAAAACTTATAAGAACGCTCGTCACGGCCATTAGCCCCATGGCGAGGGCATAGTATTTGAGAAGCGGCGCCACGGCCAGAAACCTGCCACCAAAGCTGAGCCTTATAATCTCATCGGGAAAGACTGCGAAGAGCAGCACACCCGCTATGGAAATAGTAACGGTGTAGAAGAGGGCCTTGTCCAGTATCCTGAATGTGGATTCATCGGATTCCTTGCTCCCCGACACAATGGGGAAGAGCGCAAGGACAAAGGCCGCCGGAAGATAAAGGATCGTCCTGCCGAGTATGGCCATGCCGGCGTAGAGACCGGCGTCCATGGCGGGAAAGTAATGCTTTACGAGTATTATGTCCAGGTTGGTAAGGGCCGAGAACGCCACTGTGGAGAGGAGAACGGGCACGCTGTATCCGACAATCTCCCTCGTATGCCTCTCTACTAGCGCTCCGATAGCCCCTTTCCTGTAAAAGGCCGCGATAGGCACCGTCGTCACGGCAAAGACCGCGAGAGAGGCCATGGTCAAGGACGCGGTGGCTCCGTTGAGGCCAAACCCGGTAATAACGAGGGCTACGCCGAAGCCCAATTTCAACAAACCGGTCATGCCCATTCCAGCGCCGAAGGAATAGAACTTCTGCAGTCCCTGAAGTACCCCGAAGTTAACGGTAATTATAAAAGCCGAGAAGACGCCTATACCTACGATGACCACGGGTACTGTACTGCTGATCCTGAGATAGCCTGCAATAGGCCCCCGGAATATGAGGAAGGGCAGGAAAAACACACCTCCGAGCATGGCCATCTTTATTAAAGAGCTGCGGGCAAGCGCGGAGATCTTGTCCCACTCCCCGTTAGTCCTGAACCTTGAGACATACCTCGCTACGACGAGCATGATAGTAGTTGATGGGACCGCTACTATTACGAGCATTGAAAATACCGCGTTCATTGCGCCGTAGTCCTCAATGGACAGGGATTTGCCCATATAGAACTGAAAGAGGTAGTTCGATATGTTGCCTATCATTGTGCCCGCTAAAAGTATTGTGCCGCTCTTTGCGAGTGTCATCTCTTAAATCCCACCGTATCCCCTTTTGCTCTTAAGCCTGTTTGCTTCGGCCCGGGCTTTTTTTCTCTGGTTCCGGTTAACCCTGTAATAGATGCCCATGGTATCCAGCCACATCCTGTACATGTCCTTGACCGTTATCCTCCCCCACTGCATTTCCCTGCGGTTGTGAAGCGTCACCGGCGCCTCCACGACCTTGTACCCCATGTTGTGGGCGTTTGTGAGGAGCTCGATGTCAAAGGCAAAGCCCTTGCACATAACCAGGGGGAAGACCTCGTCAAGGACCTCGCGCCTGAATACCTTCATGCCCGTCTGGGTGTCGCGTAGCGGTAAGTCGAAGAGAACCTTCAGGATGCTGGCATAGGTCTTGCTGAGCACTTTTCTCGAAAATGGATAGTGGATATCCGATTGGGGATGGTACTTGGAACCGACTATGACGTCGGCCTTCTCGTCCCTCATTATCCTGAAGACACTGCTTAACTGTTCGGGGTGCAGGTCAAGGTCCGCGTCGAGGAATAGTATGAGGTCGCCTGTGGAACGTAAAAACCCCTCTTTAAGCGCATTCCCCTTGCCGCGGTTTCTCGCGATGTTCACAGGTATCGTACCGGAAAGGTCCCTCGCGGCCTTCTCCGCCTCGGCATAGGTATCGTCGACGCTACCGTCATCCACGAGTATGACCTCGAACCCGCATTTTGACTTTTTAAAGACCCTGTGCGTCTCTTTTATGTTCTGGTATATGTGATGTCCCTCGTTGTAGGCCGGCATAATTACTGAAATCTTTCCCTTGAAAAGTTTCATCTCTCACCCATTCGCAAGGTTTAAGCCCCTTGAATTCCGAGAAGACTCTTAAAATGACAGTGCCTCTGCGCCGGTTATGGCGGTGTATTGAACACTGTAAGAGGCCGGAGTTTATTCCGACGTTCTCTCTGTACAACAAGAGCATTTGTGTCCCGCCTTAAAGCGGCCAGGCAATAAAACCGTAGTCGCTCCAGGCCGGCCCCCCTCAGGAAGGCCGCTTCATGGTCTTTGGATGAGTTTTCTTAGACGAAAGATGAGATCAAAGGATGGTCTTCGAGTTGAAACTGAGATGAACCTCTTTTCTATAAAACTGCGTTAATTTAAAATTCTTATTTACTCTCCTATATACAACAGGGGCGATAAGGCGCAGTTATTCCTGCTTCAGGTAAGCCCCTTTATTCTGTTCACACTTAATGTACATTAATCGGGCGATGAAAATCCTAACATTCCATAACTTCCCGGATGACGAAGGATGTCGATTGATTCCACGCGCCGTTCAAGAACATCGGCAACGCAATGGTACTCGTAAAAAATAAAACGGGTGAATTTCAGAGATGAATTTCAGAGTGCGCAGACCTGCCTCATACAATCCCGGGGCGGGTCTCTCAAGATGGATTTTCTATGGTGAGTATTCGAGGATGCGTCGATGTTGAAAGGCTGAAGATTATCTCGGCGGCCCCGTTAAAATACTTTCCTCCGGGGCTTTTTGCTACGGTTATATTGTATATTATAACCTGGTGGTGTCAATACTTTTAAATTTCTTGTCGCAGTTTAATGGCACGCATATAAGGCCGTTAACCGGCCGCCCTGTCAGGGCTTGAGGATATGGCGGCGCCCGTCTCCCGGGACCCGGCTAACGTCTTTTTGAAATACTCGATGGTTTTTTTCAGACCCTCTTCAAGATTAACAGCCGGGCTCCAGCCCAGAACCTCTCCGGCAAGGGTAATGTCGGGTTGGCGCTGAACCGGATCGTCCTGGGGCAGGTCCTTGTGGACGACCTTTGATGTACTACCTGTAAGCCTTTTTACCTCATCGGCAAGTTCCATCATGCTGAACTCGTCGGGGTTGCCGAGGTTTACAGGCCCAGTAACATCGTCGTTGTCCATCATCCTCACAAGCCCCTCCACGAGGTCGTCGATGTAACAAAAACTCCTTGTCTGGCTTCCGTCACCGTAGACCGTTATATCCGTACCCTTGAGCGCCTGCACGATAAAATTACTCACAACACGTCCGTCGTTTTCAAGCATCCTCGGCCCGTAGGTGTTGAATATCCTCACCACCTTTATATCGACGCCGTTCTGCCTGTGGTAGGAGAACATGAGCGCCTCGGCGCATCTCTTGCCCTCGTCGTAGCAGGCCCGTGGCCCGATAGGGTTTGAGTGCCCCCAGTAACCTTCGGGCTGAGGATGAACCCTGGGGTCGCCGTAGACCTCGGAGGTAGAGGCCTGGAGGATAC
>BTQV01000067.1:0-7145 GCA_036986055.1 Thermodesulfobacteriota bacterium | reverse complement strand
GGGCCGAGCCCCTGGTCGTGGTACATGCAGACCACGGCGTCGAAATCCTTTTTTCTTACGGCCCTGTAAAATACCGTATCAGGGGGCAGAGGGCCTGTTACGTCCATGCCCAGGCCCAGTGCCTCTTGAACGGCGGGTCTTATAATTTCCTCTTCCTCTTTGCCGAAAAAACCCCCTTCTCCCGCGTGGGGGTTGAGCCCGGCTACTGCGATCCTGGGGTTTTTTATATGGAAGAATTTTTTTAACGACTCATGGGTCATGGCCACGGCCTTAAAGACCTTGGGCGTTGTAATAAGGCCCGGCACGTCCTTCAACGGGACATGGATGGTGACGAGGATGACCTTTAAGTCCGCCCCGCCGAGCATCATCAGGTAATCTTTGGTATTCGTAAGGTGGGCCAAGAATTCCGTGTGTCCCGGAAACGCGAAGCCCGCTTTTTTGGCCGCCTCCTTGTTTATGGGAGCGGTTACGACGGCGTCGGCGCTGCCTGAAAGCGCCGCCTTTACGGCCTCTTCCACGTACCTTATAGAGGCACGGCCGCCTTCTTTCACGGCGCCGCCTGACATGATTTCTTCAGGGTCTATTGAGGAGAGGCTTATTACAATTTCCTTATCCGGCCTTTCAAGGCCGAGTCTGTCAGCGAGGAAGTCAAGCACACCCGCGTCCCCGAAGACCTTTATCTCGGCAGTCTTTGTGACAGACCCGTCTACAAGGGCCTTGAGTATGAGTTCGGGCCCCACGCCGGCCGGGTCCCCCATGGTAAGAGCGATCTTTGGTTTTATGGGTTTCATGTTTTTACGAATTCCCGCGCAGGAGATGAAAGAGAGGTAAGGGCGGGGACGCAGGGAGACTTGCTCTAATCAGAAATCCCCGCCGGGCTAAAGCCTTATCTCGATATGGGAGATTTTTTTAACGCCCTTGAGCCAGGACTGCACCTTTTCGTCCACGGCCTCGTTGAAGAGTTTTTCGTATATCCTGCCCCTTACCTGTTCGAAGGGGGCGGGCTCGCCTGGTCTATAGTCGGAGAGCCTGATGATATGGACCCCGTCGGGTTTTTCAATGAGTGGGCTCGTCTCACCGACCTTGAGATTGAGCACAATCTTTTTAAGCACGGGGTCGATCTCATCCGCCGTAAGATAACCGAGGTCGCCGCCCGAGGACGCGGCCGGGCCGTCGGAGTACTGACGGGCGAGCTCGGAAAAATCCGTGCCCTTTTCGAGCCCTTCCTTGATGTATTTGAGTTTGAGTTTCTGGGTCTTTTCGTCGCTTCCGTTGACAAAGATGGATTCAATCCTGTACGAGGCGGGACCGAAAAATTCCTCTATATGCTGCCTGTAGTAGTCCTCTATCTCTTCGGGTTGTATGGAGACCCTGGCGCGGAACCTGGTGTTCATGAACTTTACCACCCTTATCTGCTCCTTGAGCCGTTCCCTGTACTCCGAGTATGTGAGTCCGCTGTTGGCAAGGGCGACCATAAGCTGGTCCTTGGTGAAGTTGTTCTGTCTTTTTATCTCATCCACGGCGTTGTCGATTTCCTTTTCGCTTATCTCAATGCCGGCGCGGTCAGAGGCCTGCTTGATAAGTTTTTCCTCTATAAGGCCTTCGAGCATTTTGGTCATGAAGACGCGGTCCTTTTTTATCCGCCTGTTTTCCGCTATCTTTACGCCGTTCGAAGATAGTGCCGAAGCCGCGTTAAGCTCTGAAAGAGTTATGATGTCTTCGTTGATTATGGCCACGACCCTGTCCACCACCTTGGACGCGGCCTCCCGGCCCGAGAGCAGAAGGACGAAGACCAGGGCCATGGTCAAAAATTTGATGACCGCCCGGGGTCTGCGCCCGATTGAAGATGTATAAGGCAACCGCTTTGTATTCACAGGAGGCCCTCCATAACCTCTACGGGTGTATTCTTCTTTAACGACCCCATCCAGGCGTCGAACCTTTTTTCCTCTTCCATGCGGCGGAGTTTTCCGGCTATCTCTTTCTTGACCTCTGAAAGGAGGAGCCTTCTGCCCCTTTTTTTCTCCCGGAGAAAGAAGATATGGTAACCGTACTCCGTCTTTACGACGTCGCTTATCTCTCCGACCTTGATCTTGAAGACGACATTTTCAAACTCCTCGGGCATGTCGCCGCGGCCGAAGAACCCCAGGTCCCCGCCCCGCTCGGCCTCCGGGCTGATTGATACCTTTGCGGCGGTATCGGCGAAGTTCTTTGGCGTCAGTTCCTTTTGGAGCTTCGTCGCCTCCTCTTCAGTCGATACCACTATCATGGACGCGCGGACCTGCGTCGGGATATCGTAATCCTTTCTGTGCTCACGGTAATATTTCCGTATATCGGCCCGTTTTATCCGTATATCAGAGCCTACGGCGTCTTCTATCACCTTTTTTATGAGCAGTTTTCTCTTGAGTTCTTCACGCCACGCATTGATATTGCCATAATTCTTTATTATCTCATCTTCGAGGGCGCTGCTCCCGGACCCTTCCTTTATCCTCTTCTCTTCGGCCTTCAATTCTTCGTCACTCACAGTGACGGCGAGCCTTGAGGCCTCGGCAAGTACTAGTTCTTCTTCTATAAGCTGGGCGGCGAGGTCCTTTTTAAGGTCCCTCGACTCCTCTTCGCTCATGCCGCTCGTCCCCCCGGGACGGAGACTTTCGAGCCTTTTGTCGAACTGTCCCGAGGTTATCGTGCGTCCGCCTACTTTAATAATGACCCTCTCCCGGGATTTCGCGGATTCGCCTCCGCCCCCGCATCCGGCGACAAGGCCGATAAAGAAGACCAGGGCAAAGGTCAGGGTAAGCGTTCTTTTTAGTTTATTCATGGGTATCAGGTTCCTCAATCCTTGACATTATAATATAACATCAGCCGGCAAGTTCTTTCAACACATATCCAGCCTCTTCGATCGCGTCGGCACATGCGTCCATGTAGACGATGAACTTGCCCTCTGGCGTTATCCGGAACCTTTTCGGCTCCATTTGGGCCATGCGGACGGCCCTTTCAACGACAGGGCCGGACGCGCCAACCTCTCTTTTTTCAAAATTTATGTAAAGACGGCTTCCTTTCTGGTCGAGTTCCTTCGCCTTGAGCTCCTTCATAAGGACCTTTAGACGCACGGTGCGCAACAGGTTCTCAACAAGGGGCGGCACAGTGCCGTAGCGGTCGCCGAGTTCTTCGTGGATGGAAGAGACGTCGTCGTCGCTTGCGAGCGAAGATAGCCTCTTGTAAAGACCGAGCCTCTGGCCCGGGTCCGGTATATAATCATCTGGTATGTATTGGGAGACCTTGAGGTTTATCTCCGGCTCCACCTCCTCGGTGACCTTTTCGCCCTTCATCTCGGAGATAGTCTCTTCAAGTATTTTCGTGTACATGTCAAAGCCCACTTCAGCGATGCGCCCCGATTGAGATGTGCCGAGAAGCTCTCCCGCGCCGCGTATCTCAAGGTCATAGGCCGCTATCTTGAACCCCGAGCCGGGCTCTCTCAGTTCACGCAGGACCTCAAGCCTTTTCCTCGCGTCCGCTGTAATGGTGGCAGGTTCCGGGATGATGAAGTAGGCGTAGGCCCTGCGGCTCGACCTGCCGACCCTCCCCCTCAACTGGTAGAGTTCGGCGAGGCCGAACATGTCCGCCCGGTTTATGATTATCGTGTTGGCCGAGGGTATGTCGAGCCCCGATTCGATAATGGCCGTTGAGAGGAGTATGTCATGCTCCCCGTTTACAAAGTCGTGCATCTTCTTTTCGAGCTCATGCTCGTTCATCTGTCCGTGCGCCGTGGCTAAGCGTGCCTCAGGCAGGATTTTCCTGAGGGTTTCCTCTATGCGGCCCATGGACTGGATCCTGTTGTGGACGAAAAAGACCTGCCCACCTCTTTTAATCTCCCTCTCTATCGCCTCTTTTATCACCCCTTCGTCGAACCTCATGACCTCGGTCCTTATGGCGAGCCTGTCCTCGGGGGGCGTGTTTATAATGCTTAAGTTCCTGATGCTCGCCAGCGACATATTGAGGGTCCTGGGGATGGGCGTGGCGGAAAGGGCGAGAACGTCCACGGTCTTTCTCAGGCGTTTGAGCCGCTCCTTCTGCCTTACACCGAAGCGGTGCTCCTCGTCTATTATTATAAGGCCCAGGTCCTTGAACTCAACGTCGCTTTGAACGAGCCTGTGCGTCCCTATAATAATATCCACGCCGCCGGTGGAGAGTTTTTTAAGGACTTCTTTCTGGGATTTCGCAGACCTGAAGCGCGACAGGACATCGACCACCACGGGATAGGCGCTGAGCCTTCTCGTAAAGGTGTCGTAGTGCTGCTGGGCGAGCACCGTCGTCGGCACAAGGAGGGCGACCTGCTTTGAGTCGAGTACGGCCTTGAAGGCGGCCCTTATGGCGACCTCGGTCTTGCCGTAGCCAACGTCCCCGCAGACGAGCCTGTCCATGGGTTTGGGTTGTTCCATGTCCTTCAAGCACTCCTCTATGGCTCGGGCCTGGTCCGGTGTCTCCTCGTATTCAAAGCCCTCCTCGAACTCCCGGAAAAGCCCGCCAGATTTGGAGAAGGCGAACCCTTTCGCCACCTCTCTCTCGGCGTAAAGTTTAAGCAACTCGGCGGCCATGCGCTCTACGGCCTTCTTGACCTTTGTTTTTGTCCTGTTCCACCCGGATGTGCCAAGTTTGTCTACGCGCGCCGCGCCGCCTTCGAAACCGTGGTACCTCGTGACAAGGTCCATCCTCCACACGGGGAGATACAGTTTGTCGCCGTCTTTGTATTCGAGGAGGAGAAAGTCGTTTTCTACCGCCTCTATTGAGACCCTTTTCATTCCCCTGTAAATGCCTATGCCGTGGTGTGAGTGGACGATGAAATCACCCTCGGAGAGTTCCTGCAGCTGCATCAGTTTCGCGTCGGCCTTCTTCGCCGGGGGCGGGCTCATCCCCACCCTCCGGCCGAAGACCTCCTCCTCGGAGATGACGATAAGCCCCACGGAATCTATCCTGAAGCCCGTGGTCAGCGAGCCGAGAGCGACCTTCAAGCCGCCTCGGCCTTCTAATATTATATTCCCCTTAAGGATGTCGGCGTTTAGGTGGTAACCCTCGAGCAGTTCCGCGGTCCTCTGGGCCTGGCCCCTGTTATGGGCGGTAATAATCACCCGGTATCCGCTCTCAATGCCTTCTCGAATTCTATCTGCCAGGGGTTTTAACGTAAGGGTCCGGCCGCTCTTCTTGATGGAGATTTCCCCCATGAGGTCCATGTTGGAAGAGGATTTTACGCTCGGCCCGCCGCCTGTGAGGCTCTCGAGTTCGAGGAGCGGGAATTTTTTTATCTCCCCCGTAACCTTTTGCGCGCCGAGGTATAACTTTTCAGGCTCCACGAAAAACTCTTTCTTTGCCAGCAGGTTAGCGGCAGCCCTCTCTATCTCCCCTTCGAAACCCTTGAACCCAGCATTAGTTATTGAGGGGTCGATTATGGAGACGAGGGTCTTTTCATTGAGATAATCGAAGACCGTGTCGAGGTCTTTGTAAAAGAGGCCGAAGAGGCCGCTCGGAATAGTGGTGTTGGAGGGGTCGCGGAGCACATTGTAGAGGTTCTCCCATCTCTCGGCGTTAAGCCCCAGTTCCCCGGCCCTTTTGCGCAAGCCCTCTCCGGCCCCGATTCGCTTCTGCTCGGTGAGGTCCGCCCGTGAGGCTGGAAGTATCTTTACCTCTTCGAGGTCCTCAACGGACCTCTGGGTGGATACGTCGAAAGTCCTCATGGACTCGACCCAGTCCCCGAAGAATTCTATCCTTACAGGGCGGGTCAGCGCCGTTGGGAATATGTCCACAATGCAGCCGCGCACACTCATCTCGCCGATAGCCTCCACCATGGGGACGCGCGTGTACCCCGAGTCGAGGAGTTTTTTTACGAGGTCATCCCTCAAAAACTCCCCTTCTTTCACGAGGTGCACCACCCTCGTCAGGAGGCTCTCTTTCGGAGCCACCTTTTGCATGAGGTTCTCTGCGGAGGTAACGGCGATAAATGGTTTTTGTCCCGCTCCGGCAAGCCTGTAGAGGAGCTTTATCCTCTCGGAGACGAGTCTTTGATGGGGTGACTCAAGGTCAAAGGGGAGGAGCTCGGTAGAGGGATAGAAAAAGACCTCCCCGGGGTCGAGGAAAAAAGCGAGGTCCCGTGCAAAGGCCTCTGCAGAGGCCTCGTCGGGAAGAACGGCGAGCACGGTCCTTGACAGCGTCTTGTAGGCCGAGGCGAGGAAAAAGGCCTTTGACGAGCCGTAGAGCCCGGAGAGCGTAAAACGCCCGCCCGGCTCAAGGCCTGAAATGTTCTTTATCGCCGCGTCGACGGTTATTTCTTTGTTGAGGGTAACAGGCACGGATTCAAAAAATATATTTTTTTCCTTAAAGAAGATGGCAACGGTAATTTTAGATTATACCACAGTCAAAAAAGTTTAAAAAATTATTCATACATTGAGAGCCCTTATGGGCGCGGCATTTTCATATTAACCCGGCCATTGCCTTGACGAGTCAGGGGGGCGGTGCTAAACTTCGTTTATGCCTAAAAAAGTCATTAAAAAATGCGAGGTCGAATTTCTTCAGGTAGTGAATGAATCGGGCGAGGCCGACGCCGAACTCATGCCCGAGGTTTCAGACGGCTGGATAAAGAAGGCCTTTGAGACGATGATGCTCGTTCGCACCTATAACGACAGGGCGGTGAGCCTTCAGAGGGAGGGGCGTATCGGGACCTACGCCTCCATACTCGGCCAGGAGGCCTCCCAGGTGGGCAGCGCCCTCGCCCTTGATATGGGCAAAGGCGACTGGGTCTTCCCCTCTTTCAGGGAAAGCGGCGTATACATTGCCCTCGGTTACCCCATCTCCCTTATCTTCAGGTACTGGAAGGGTGACGAGAGGGGCATGAAAGCGCCTGAGGATATGAATATCTTCCCCATGAGCGTGCCCGTGGGCACCCAGATACCCCACGCAACGGGCGCGGCCCTTGCGATGAAGTTGAAGGGCGCCGGGAGCGTGGCCGTGACCTTTTTCGGCGACGGCGGTTCCTCGAGGGGCGATTTTCACGAGGCCATAAACATGGCCGGCGTCTTTAAGGTTCCGGCGGTATTTCTCTGCCAGAACAACCAGTGGGCCATTTCTCTTCCGAGGAAGAGCCAGAGCGCGGCCGAGAC
>BTQV01000066.1:0-7148 GCA_036986055.1 Thermodesulfobacteriota bacterium | reverse complement strand
TCTCCATGGGGGCCGCGGAGAACGCCCTTAAGGAAGAGTTCCTGAAAAATGGTTTTGACGTCGTCGATGAGCCGCGCCCTGAAATGGGAAAGGAATTTTTTATCCCCGAGCCGCTGAGGGTAGTTGACCTGACGGACACTGAGGCGGGCAGGGTCGGTAGGATTCTGGACGCCGAGATAGTGGTAAAGGGGAGGGCCGTTGTTGAGAAGAGGGCCCCGGAGAGGGCAAGGCCCGTTAAACTTTACCTCGCCGACATCACCCTGGATG
The DNA here is from genome assembly GCA_036986055.1 of Thermodesulfobacteriota bacterium. Taxonomy (GTDB): domain Bacteria; phylum Desulfobacterota; class GWC2-55-46; order GWC2-55-46; family JADFVP01; genus BTQV01. The sequence goes on along the minus strand of BTQV01000066.1, from coordinate 6,881 downwards.
CCGTCTCAGTTGATACGGGCGCTGTGCTCGCGAGCGCGCAGGGCCACGGCACGGCCCGTAACATCTCAGAGGTCTCGGGTTCGACCCTGGCGTTGAAAAAGGCCTCCGCTGACGCCGCCAAAAAACTCATCGACCAGATACTTTCAAGGTGGAAGTCCGTAAACCTTGTTACCATCAAACTATTCAATATAACCGATTACAGGCAGGTCATAGATTTCAAGGAGATACTCAAGAGGCGCGTAAGGGGGGTGGGCGCCGTCTACCAGAGGAGTTTCAGCGGTGGGACCGCCGTACTACAGGTAGAGTCAAAGGTCCCGGCAAAAGATATAGCCGACGGTATTTCCGGGTTCAGGCGCCTTCCCGTAGAGGTGATAAGCACCACGCCCCGGTCCATAGAGGCCGTCGTCGGCGCGGGGGGCAGCGGTTGACAGGGGCTGGTACGCATGGGGGAAAGGCGATATCGTCTTACGGAAAAAGCGCGCTCCTTTCTCTATTCCTTCTCCTGTTCCTGCTGGGGTGCGCCGGTACGCGGAGACAATGGGCAGAGGTTCCCCCGAACCCCTATAACCCCGTATTTACCATAGCCGTCCTCCCTCTGAACAACACCACCAACGACGTGGGCGGCTCGCAACTCGTAAGACAGGAGTTGCAGAGAAAACTTTCCCGCAGGCAGTATTCGGTTATGGACTTGAAAGATGTCGACAGGGTCCTAAGAGACAAGATGGGCATAACCCTCGGCCACCAACTCGAACTCACCACACCCCAGGAGGTGGGAAAGACCCTTGGCGTGGACGGCCTCGTCTACGGATACCTCCTTAATTTTGACGATATAACCACGGGGGTATATAATGTAAAACAGGTGAGGGCCGGGTTCAAACTCGTGGAGACCGCCACGGGCCGGGTCATATGGGCCAGGGGGCTCGGCGTAAAGAGTTTCGTGGTAGGCGGCAGGGAGGGCGCGGCCCTGACGGCGATAAAGGAACTGGCAACCCGTGATAACGAAATATTCAGCACCATAAAGGGGTTAAAAGATATACCCGGCCTCAGGGACTGGCAAACCATAAGGGTTTTGCCCACGGAAAAGATAGGAGAGGCCGCTGTCCTCTCCCTCGGTGAAAGCCTCGTGACAAGGGCCCTGGGGGTGCATTTGAGAGCGGAGACGAGGGTGCTCCTCAATAGGGTCATACGTACGATGCCCGCCGGCCCCGGGGCGCCGTCCTTGAGGAGAAAGCCCTTCCTGCCGGCAGAGGGTGTTTGTTACTTGTGCATAAGCGTCTCGCTTAATTGAACAGCGCCTATTTTCAAAGGGGGCGGATTCACCCAATTAAAAGGGTGTTTGTTACTTGTCCATAAGCGTTGCTCTTGAAAAGGGGGCATCCACTTTCAAGGGGGCGGATTTATCCAATAAGAAATTTGTTGGTTGTATGCAAAAAATAAAAAAAATGGAATTTTGAATAAAGGAGGTTTCAGTATGTCGCAAAGGCTCGCATCATATTTAAGGCCCTCTATATTTTTATCTGTCTCACTCTTGGCGTTTTTTCTTGTCGCCGGTTGCGCCCCTACCATCAAGGGGAGCGTCAAGGAGGACGTGAGCGTTACCGGCCAGACCGAAAAACTCGAGGCCGAGGGGGTCGATTACAGGGGGCCCAGGTACAACGTGGCCATAATAGCCTTTAAGAACAGGACCCCCAGCAAGGTCTTAGGCGTTGGCAGGGCCGCCACCGACATACTCCGTACCATAGTAAAGAAATCCGGTCTCGAGCCCATAGTCCTTACCGAGGCGGAGATGCGTGCCCAGGAGAGGCTTATAGAGCTCCAGCAGACGGGCGCGCTAAGGGCTGGCAAAAAGGACGTGACAGCTGGTTTCGAGCCCGTCGATTACAGGATTTCCGGCGCCGTGACCGCCTATTCCGAGGTGGAGGAGTCCCTCAACACCATACTCACCCAGTCAAAGACGACGATAGCGAGGGTCCAGGTCGATTACGCCCTCGTAGACGTGGCCACAGGCAAGAGCCTTATGGCCGAGTCCGGCATGGGCGAGTACAGGAAGAAGACGGGAGGCATACTCGGTCTCGGGTCAAGGTCGACCTTTGATGAGAGCCTGAGGGACGGGGCGCTGAGGGACGCCCTAACCAAGGCGATGACAAAGATCGCGGCGAAACTCAACGCCGAGCCCTTCAGGGGGAGGGTCCTCGCGGTGGAAGGCAGCGATGTCTTTGTAAGGGCCGGGAGAAGGAGCAGGCTTGACACGGGCACTATCCTGACGGTTTACAGGCCCGGCAGGGAACTCGTGGACCCGGACACCGGCAGGGTCATAGGCAGGCTCCAGCGAAAGGTCGGGGAGTTGGTCCTTATTGCCCATCAGGACGATAATATCTCGCGGGCGAGAGTACAGGAAGGCTCCATGCCCAGGGCCGGGGACGTGATAAAAGTGGAGTAACTTTTTTGTAATGCAGCACGGCGCATGGGCGTTTTTTTCCTTTAATATTTTAAAACCGGAGTCTGATATGCCGGAGGTTGATATGAAAGGGAGACACAAGTATTTTTTATTTTTCGCGGCCCTTGTCCTTATTATCGTCTCGGGGTGCGCAAAGCCGAAGATACGTTGCGCCTCGCCCGAGGATAACCCTGCCCATCATTACCTGAGGGGTATGGAGTTGCTGGAGGCGTCGGACTTAACGGGCGCGCGGGCCAAGTTCGAGAGGTCGCTGTTGTGCGACGAGAAGTTCTCTCCGTCATACGGGGGCCTTGCCATAGTCGACGGCCTCGATGGAGCGGCCGCCGGTGGAGCCGGTGAGAAGCTCGCGGACAGTGCGTACAGAGGGCTTAAAAAGGCCGGAAAACTTTCAAAGACGCCCGAGGAAGTCTTTGCCTGGCGTCTCGCGAGGATGAGGGTAAATACTGCCTTGAAGCCGGGGAAATGGCTTAAAAAAGTCGAGAGGGATTTCAACAAGGCGGCCAAAATAAAGGTGGATGAGAAGAAACTCATCTATTACCGCGATTCAGGGGCGGCCCCGTACTTCATGGGCCTCGCCTACCTTGAGGGGGGCGAGTTTGAGCAGGCCCGTATAAGGTTTAACGACGTATTAAAGGCCGGGGCCACGGGCAAATGGAACGGCCCGGCGGACCTCGGGTGGAAGAAGGCGGACCGTGCGCTCAGGTCCCTCGGGGGCATGACCGTCGGGGAGATCGCTAAAGAGATGGTGCTCAAGGACTCTGTCACAAGGGGTGAGCTCGCGGCCATCCTCGCAGACGAGTTGAGGATAGAGAGGCTCTTCTCAGGGAGGTTGTCCTCGAAAAAGGCCAGGAAACCACCGGCCTTCGTGCCATACGACATAGAGGACAACCCCTTTAAGGAAGAGATACTCACAGTCATAGGGTTCGGTATCAGGGGGCTCGAACCCCTTTACGACAGCACCCGCAAGGCCTACCGCTTTAGCCCCGACGGGCTTGTCTCAAGGAAGGAATTCGCCTTTGTCGTAGAGGACATACTCATAAATATCACGGGAGACGAGGGACTCGCCACGGCCTTCGTCGGACACAGGGAATCTCCCTTCCCCGATGTCAGCCCCACGGCCCCGTGGTACAACGCCGTAATGAACGCCGTGACGAGGGACATAATGGAGACGGGTGTCTCGGGAGAGTTCAGGCCCGAAGATAATGTGGACGGCCCGGATCTCCTCCTGGCCATACGGGTCTTGAGACAGAGGCTCAACATCAATTGAACCCCCGGGGCCGGGGCGCCTGTCCGGCTCAAGAGATTTCACCGGGGGGGGTGCTCAAGACATACTGAAAAGGGGTATAATTAAATAATAAGCGTTTTCAGACGGAGTCATCCGTTTTCTTGGACAAGTTTGCCGGACCGGATGAATCTTTACGGAATTGCCGTATAATTTTGAAACGTACATTCTTTCGTCTTTACATCTCTAAAAGGGGAGGCCCTGCTTTGAAAAAAATATTTCCCTGCCTTTTTCTTCTCGTTCTCTTCTTTGCGACTTCGGTTCAGGCAAAGAAACCACACGCGCCATCCACTGTAACGGATCAGAGGGACGCCTTTATCGAGGGTTCCATTGTGGTAAAGGGCGAGGGGAGCGGCCCTTCGGACAGGACTTTTTCTCCGGGGCAGAGGAGGATAATGGCCTTGAGGGCCGCCAAGCTTGTCGCCCTCAGGGAGGCCTCTGAGATAATCGACGGCGTCACGGTAAACGGCGAGACCGTGGTAAAGAACGCCGCCCTTGAGTCAGACGATATCTATACGGCCGTCCAGGGGGTGATAAAGGGCGCGAAGATCGTGAAAGAGGAATACGACCCCGTAAGCGAGACGGCCACCGTCTATCTTTCCATTCCATTGACAGGCCCTTTCGGGCTTGCGTCCAGGCTCGTTCCCGGCGTCGCCCCTCTTGTCTCTCCGGTCCAGGCCCCCTACTTCCAGCCTTATTCCTCCGGCCTCGCAGAGGGCATGGACTATGACGGCCTCATAGTGGACGGTAGAAATTATGCCTTCAGGCCAGCGCTCATAAACAGGGTCCTTTCGGAGAAGGGCGACATACTCTACGACCCCTCGGACCTCGAAGAGGACGTACTCGTGGAGAGGGGCGGCGCGGGCTACACAGACAGTATTAAAAAGGCGCGTAAGATGCTTGGGAAGCTCGGGTCTTCCAATCCTGTTGTAATAGAGGCCCGCGGCCTTTCGAGCCCCACCGACGTCATGGTAAGCTCAGACGACGCCTTTAAGATATTCGTCTCCGACCAGAAAAACGGATTTTTAAAGAACGCCAGGGTTGTTTTTGTCCTCCAGTAATTTTTCCGCCTTGTGACCGCGGTCACACCATAAATATGCGATAAATCGTATAATTAAGTCATGGAAAGAGCGGAAAAAAATAAAGGAGGCGCAAAGGTGAGAAGACTTGCCGCGATATTCATGGCCCTGACCATCCTGCTTTTAACGTCCACTTCCGCTTTCGCTCTCGTTGACGTGGAAGCCAGGTACTGGTTCACGGAAATGGACGGTAACGTCATGGCAACAGGCGGCTCCCTTGGCGGCACGAACGTCGGCTTCGTCAACGACCTCGGTATCGACAACAGCGAGAATTTTGCCGAGGGGAGGATCACCCTTGAACTCGGAAACCACAAGATAAGGTACGGTTACATGCCGTTAAGCTGGAGCGGCACAAGAACGCTCAGTCAGGACATCAACTTCGCGGGACAGACCTATTCAGCCTCTTCCAGCGTTACAACGGACATTAAGTTAGACCTTCACCGCCTCGCCTATGAGTATGATTTTATCGACCTGCTCAATAACAGACTCGGCATTATTGCGGAATTAAAGTATATAGACGCACGGGTAAACTTGAAGGACGCCGCCCTGGGGCTAGACGAGCAACAGTCCATAGCCATTCCCATACCGACAGTCGGGGTTTCGGCACAGGTAGGCCTCCCCTTCCTCTTTAACGTAGGCGGTGAGGTAACGGGCATGAGCCTCGGTTCCAAGGCCTATCTCGTGGACGCGGAGGCGATGGTAAACTTCAAGCCCGCGCCCTTTGTGGTGATAGCCGGCGGCTACAGGTACATGAAGTTCCATGTTGAAAAGGGCGACGACGAGATAGATTTTACGCTCAAGGGGCCCTTCATAACGCTCAAGGCCGATTTCTAACCCCGTTAACTTATTCCACTTGAAATTTTTCTTACAATGTATTGCGTAACCACGCAAGAGAGCGTACAGTGAAGCTTCTCATCTCACTGAAAACTCACAATACATCCGCGGTTTTCAAGTATCGCCCTTTACATGCGGCCTCTGCCGGGATTTTTTCCTTGCGGCGGTTTTTTTTATTTCCCCGCCTCTGGAGGGCCAGTCTTTTTATTGGCCCACAGGGGCTTTTGCCCTTGACCCCATGGTAATCTTATGCGAAAACTTTACTCTCTGAATTGTAAGCGGGAGTAAGCATGGCGGGGGGCGAGGCAAGGCCTTGTCCACAATGTAGATCCAGATGAGACAACGCGGGGACCGGGAGAGCGCGGTCGTAAAAAATATTTTTTTCAACGAGAGGAGACGCACCGAGAGATGATTAAAAAGGCAGCGCCTGCGCTTTTGTTATTCCTGGTCTTTTTTGTCGCGGGATGCTCCATGACGAGACTCACCGAAGGGCCGACGCTCCTTGAGCAGGCCGCCCTTACGAGGGAGGCCGGGATGGAGGCTTATAACGACGGTGATTACCGGACGGCGATGTATAAATTCAAGGAGGCCCTCGTTATTGACAGGAGCGTTAATAACCGGGACGGTGAGATAACCGATCTCGTCAACATAGGCGATGCCCTCGTGGCGCTTGAAAGGCCCGGCGATTCATTCTACTTTTTCAACAGCGCCATGAAGCTTTCCTTTGCCGCGAAAGACGAAACACGTCTTTCGGAGACCTATGCCGCGCTTGCAGGCGCCAGGCTCTCTACGGGGGACTACGCCAGGGCCATAGAAGACATGGAAGAGGCCCTCTCAATGGACAGAAGGCTCGGTACTGTTTCGGGCGACAGGCTAAACCTCATGGGTCTTATTTACATAAAGGCGGGAAGGCTCAACGAAGCCTCCCGCGTGCTTGACGACGCCCTTGAGCTGAACAGGAACGAAAACAACCTCGCGTCCACGGCTGACACCTACAGGGCCACGGCGCGGCTTCTGGCAAGAAGGAATATAACGGACGATGGGATCGCCTATTTCAAGAAGGCTTACGCAATAGACAAGACCCTCGGAGACACGCGAAAGACCGGCCTCGACTTGAGGGGCATTGCAGGACTGCACATCAAGGCCGGGCGCTTCGGCGAGGCCGTCACCTTCCTTAAAAGGTCTTATGTGATTCACATGAAGGGAGACCTCGCCACAGAGGCGCTGG
>BTQV01000065.1:0-7278 GCA_036986055.1 Thermodesulfobacteriota bacterium | reverse complement strand
CCAAAGGCGCCGAGCAAATACTCACCCTACGCCAACTTCGAACGTTCCAAGAAACGCCAGGAGTTCATAATCCAGCGCATGGTGGAAGAGGGGTTCATCACGCCCGAGGCAGGTGAAGCCGCCTCGGTGGAGAAAATAAACCTCAAACCCATCAAAATCAACAAGACGCTCTGGGTGGCCCCATACTTCAAGGAGCATATCAGAAGGTACCTTGAGGAAAAATACGGCGACGACCTTCTCTACAGGGGCGGACTCAACATATACACCACCCTCGACGTTAAACTCCAGAAGGCCGCCAACGAGGCAGTTGAAAAGGGGTTGAGGGACTTTGACAAGAGGAGGGGCTGGCGCGGGCCGCTCCGCACCCTCGTCACCCTTGAAGAGGTCAACGCCTTCAAGGAGAAGACCGACAAAAGGCTCAGGAAATACCCACCCGCCCCGGGGCGCATATACGAAGCCGTCGTCACTTCCATAGACGAAAAAAAGAAGACCATCAACGTGGATATAGGCAGCAGGCCGGGCGTTCTGACGTGGAGGGATTACCGCTGGGCACGGGTCTACAACCCCGAAAACGATATTGACGGCCGTGTGGTAAAGGCCCCCCTCAAACTCTTTAACCAGGGCGACGTTATAAAGGTCAGGGTAAAGGCAGTCCCCGCGGACGAGACCCTCGCGTTACCGCTCAGGCTCGAGCAGGACCCCCTCGTAGAGGCGGCGCTGCTGGCCATGGATCCCGAGACGGGCTACATCAAGGCAATGGTTGGCGGGTCGGATTTTTCAAAGACCCAGTTCAACAGGACCGTGCAGTCCTACAGGCAGCCCGGTTCGGCCTTCAAACCCATAATATACACGGCGGCCTTTGACAGGGGCTTCACCCCGGCCACCATAATAATGGACAGCCCCATAGTATTTGACGACGCGGAGAACGAGATACAGTGGAGGCCCAGAAACTATGACGAGCGCTTCGGAGGGCCCACCACCGTAAGGAAGGCCATAGCCAAGTCAAGGAACGTGATAAGCATAAAGGTGTTAAAGAAGATCGGCGTGCCTACGGCCGTGGAATACGCCAAGAAACTGGGCATCACCACCCCGCTGGCAAGGGACCTGTCCCTGGCGCTGGGCTCATCCGCCGTTACCCTTCTGGACATGACAACGTCCTATGCAACGCTTGCCAACAGGGGCATGAGACCGACGCCTATCTTCATAACAAAGATTATCGACAAGGACGGTCACGTGGTGGAGGACAACACGCCTGAGTCCACGGAGGCGGTAAGCCCTGAGACGGCCTATATAATGACGAAGATGTTAGAGGGCGTAGTTGAGCACGGCACGGGCTGGAGGGCGAGGGCCCTTGGCAGGCCCGCCGCCGGCAAGACCGGCACCACGAACAACCTGAACGACGCCTGGTTCCTCGGCTATGTTCCCGGCCTTACAGCGGGCGCCTGGGTGGGTTACGACAACGAGAAAAAACTTGGGAAACACGAGACGGGCTCGAGGGCCGCACTCCCCATCTGGCTCGATTTCATGAAGGGCGCGACGGCCGGGACGCCAGTTAAGAACTTCCCCGTGCCCGACGGCATCGAGTTCGCGAGGATCGACCCGGACACAGGGCTTCTCGCCTCTCCTTTCACTGAAAACGCCATCTTCGAAGTCTTTAAGACGGGAACCATCCCCACCGAGGTATCGACCCCGAGGAGCGGCGGCGAGGAGGCGGACTTCTTTATAACGGATACGAACTTCCAGGCCCCTCCCCCTCCCTCTCCCGTTAATAATGGAGATTTAAACGCGCCGCACTTTCCCGAGGAGGTCCACTGAGGAACCGCCATGACGGAACTCATAGACAAATACAACAGGAGGATTAACTACCTGAGGATCTCCGTCACCGACAGGTGCAATCTCAGGTGCCTGTATTGCATGCCCGCCGAGGGCATTGAACTATGCCAGCCTGAAAACATTCTCCGCTATGAGGAACTCCTGAGGGTGGCGAGAATCGCCGCGTCAAGGGGGGTTACGAAGATAAGGGTTACAGGGGGCGAGCCGCTCGTAAGAAAGGGTCTCGTCGGGTTCATAAGGGAGGTCTCCTCCATCAGCGGCGTAGAGGACTTGAGCCTTACCACCAACGGGGTGCTCTTGAAGGATTACGCCCTGAGACTCAAGGAGGCAGGGCTTAAAAGGGTCAACGTAAGCCTCGACACCCTGAACAGGGAACGGTTTAAAAAGATTACTCGTGGAGACAGGCTTGACGACGTCCTCGAAGGCCTCGACAGGGCCCTTGAGGCAGGACTTACGCCCGTAAAGGTAAACATGGTCGTCATCAAGGGTTTTAACGACGACGAGGTCCTCGACTTCGCTTTAATGTCAAAGCAAAAACCCTTTCACATACGCTTCATAGAATACATGCCCTTTGATACCGAGGAAGGCTGGCAGAGGGATAAGTGCATGAGCGTAAGCGATATAAAGGCCATAATAGAGAAGCGCGAAAAACTCATTCCCGCAATTGATGCCAGTGGCGGCGCGGGGCCGGCGCGGCGGTTCAGGTTCAAGGGAGCGGACGGCGAGGTGGGTTTCATAAGCCCCGTTACCGAACATTTTTGCGGCGAGTGCAACAGATTAAGGCTTACCGCCGACGGGAAACTCAGGGTCTGCCTGTTCTCCGACAGCGAGATAGACCTGCGCACGGCGCTGCGTGACGGCTCCGACGACGCGGCAATCGAAAAAATACTCTTCCACGCCGTGGCCGAAAAACCGGCGGGCCATCACATAAACGAAAATATCTTCAAGAAGTGCTCAAGGACGATGAGTTTAATCGGCGGGTAAATTTTTCAGGCCCCTCACCTAATCCCCCCTCTGCACCAATTCTTCCTGCATCCTGAATATCGTGTTTACAAGTTTGATGGCCGCGATGGAAAGGGCGATAAGGGCGATATCGGAAACAATCGATACGGAAGTCGCGGTCCCAAGGGCCTCCGGTGTTTTAGCGGCCAAGGTCATTCTGAAGGAGGCCTGCCCGAAGAGCCCGGAGATCAACCACAGGGCCCACCACCATACCAGCAACGCTCCAGCCGACTGGTCCTTCCCTCTCCGGGGGTCCATGCTTACGAGCCATACCTCCTTCATGGTCTGATAGGGGCGGAAAAGATTCAAGACGGGGATGAAGTAATAACCCACCGACCAGCCCGGTGTGAACCTCATGGCATCGGGGTTGAAGCCGCGGCAATTGATGCTCGCCAGGTATATCCATCTCAGGAAGGTAACGGCTGTTATGAGGTATGTGAATGTGTATAGTATCCCCAGGACCGCCTGCCTCGTGTTGTTCGCTTCGGCCCGCGCACTCGTGAAGGAGCCTGAACTGAAAAGGTTCATTTGCGCGAGGTCGGAGAGGAGGTTTAGAAAGACAACCACCATGAATATCCACAGCATTGTCCTTAATAACCGTGTCAGGAACTCCGGGTCCTTTGTAAAACTGTACATGCGTGATCGCGCGTCCGGCTCAAGGGGCGTCTCCGCGCTATCTTGCCCGTTGTCCGCGGTGAAAAACTCCCGTGCCGGCCTCCAACCGCCGGAGTCCTCCTTCCAGCAGAGCGCCTTATCGGGAATAAGCCCCTGAGACCACATTTCGCGGGCTTCTTCTTCAGGGTACATCTTTTTGCGCCCGTCGGGCGTTTCTACATATATATATTCCAAGCCTGTCTCAGACCCCTGCGGCCGGTCAACTGTGAACACCGGGTTATCCCTGCCGCCTCTGTAGTATATAGGTTGAATTTTTATGGATTTTCAGTCAAAACGCCGGATGAATTTGTGCGGGAAAAAGGTCTATTAATATTATACGGGAAAAGGCGTTCAAGTGCGCCCCTACCACCCAAGCTTCAGCCTCTCGGCGAGCCTCGGCGACAGGCCCGCCTCGATAATCTTTACCGTCGTCACCTGGACATCGTATTCCACCCTGTAAAAATTCACTTCCTGCGCATCTGTATCATAGACGAGGAAGGAGCCTCTCGGGTCCTTGTCCCTGGGCTGGCCGAGCCCGCCGGGGTTTATGAGGTAGTTTACACCCTTGTCTATCTTCACCGTGGTGTCGAGGTTGAGTTTTACCGAGCCGTCCATCTCAAGGTATGTTATGGGCACATGGGTGTGGCCGAAGAAACAGAGGTTTATGTTCTTCACCCCCTCAAGGAGTTGAAAGTTCTTCTTGGCGTCACCGGCGCCGAAGACGTACCTGTCCGTGTCGTTTATCCAGCCGTGCACGGCGAGGAACCTGTTGTTCACCCGGATTTTTCTCGGAAGTTTCTCAAGGAATTTTTTGTTTTCTTCAGTTAGAACCTCCTTTGTCCACTCAATTGACTCGGCGGCGAGGAGGTTGAAGTCATAGGGCTCGTCGAGGCCGGCGGCACGGAGGTCGTGGTTTCCCATTATGCACTTGATATTCTTTTCCCTGATAATATCCACGCACTCGTTGGGGTTGGCGTTATACCCCACGATGTCACCGAGACATATTGTCTTGTCCACCTGGAGCCTTTTAGCCTCTTCGAAAAACGCCGTAAGGGCCTCGAGGTTCGAGTGTATATCTGAAATTATAGCGTATCGCATATGATTAGAACCATGGTGTTAGTTTTGGGGATTGAAAGAGAATTTCCCGGCCCGCCAATGGAGGGTCCGGGCGGGAGCCTGTCAGTGGAGCATGTGTTTGATGTCTTCTCCCTGTAAGAAGGTAGTGCCTGTCTGGAGGGGGTCGTTCATGAAATTATCACGGCATTTTTTGCAGAGTATAAGAACAATATCCTTGGATATGTCCTCTTCGAGCTTCTTTACGTCCATATTTTCCATGGCGTCGAGAAGCATGTTAATCCCCTCCTCTATATCGCCCTCGTACTCCTCGAGATAGCCGTCAAAATCGGCGAAACTCTTTATCTCGATGACGTATTTCAGGGCCCCGCTTTCGAGTTCCCTTCCGCAGCCATGACATCTCAACTTGTCCATCAAAAAGTCCCTTCCAGTGTAATATCGGCATTTAAAAAATTGCACCCTCGCGCTGAATACTCTAACTTGAAGGCCTAATAAATCTTAACCTTAAAAGATGGGGATGTCAAACTAAATAGGGCCGCAAAAATCCCTGTTTTTACCCCTATGTTGGCAAAATCACGGTGAAAATGCTATATTTTCTGAAAAGGTTTTTTCTCCCATGAAGATAGATTCCCTCATAAAAGAAATAAAAAAACGGCGGGACATTGAGGAGGTGGTCCACCACGAGGTCCTGGGCTCAACCCCTCCCCGTTACGGGAACCCCTCCGCCCAGCTCCCCCCCGAAATAAAAGACGCCCTCAAGGAAAATCTCGGCATAGAGACCCTTTACGACCACCAGGGGGCCGGGATTGACATTATAAGGGAAGGCAAAAACCTCGTCATAATGACCCCCACGGCGAGCGGAAAGAGCCTCATCTACAACATCCCTGTAGTCGAATCCCTCTTGAAAGACCCGGCGACGACGGCCCTCTATATATTCCCCTTAAAGGGCCTTGAGCAGGACCAGCTGAGGGCCTTCAATAAACTTACAGAGAATATGCCCATAGAAAGGCCCGGCTCCATTCCAGCGGAAGGCAAAAAGAGGCGCGCTTTCACTCCGGGCCTCTCGGAGATTTACGACGGCGACACCTCGGCTTACAGGAGAAAAAAGATAAGAGAAGCCCCGCCCGCCGTAATACTTACAAACCCGGACATGGTACATCTCGCCATAAACGCCTTTAACGATAAATGGGAATTTTTTCTAAGGAACCTCAAATACGTGGTAATCGACGAGGTCCATACCTATCGCGGGGTCTTCGGCTCCCACGTGGCCAATGTGTTAAGGCGGCTGAGGAGAATTTTGAAAAAATACAACTCGGACCCAATATTCATCGCCTGCTCGGCCACCATAGCAAACCCCGTGGAACTGGCCGGGATGCTCACGGGACTTGACTTCGAACTCATCACCCGGAGCGGCGCCCCCATGGGAAAGAGAAATTTTTTATTTATCAACCCCCCACCAGACCAGAGCCCCTATACCATAGCCACGAGGCTCTTTACCGCCTCCGTAAGGGCTGGTTTCAAGACCATAGCCTTTACAAAGGCCCGAAAGATTACAGAGCTCATGCACTCGTGGGTGAAAGACGGCGCCGCCGACATAAGCAAGAAAATATGCTCCTACAGGGCCGGTTTCCTCCCCGAGGAGAGGCGCGAGATAGAGCAAAAACTCTTTAAAGGCGAACTCTCAGGGGTCATCTCAACGAGCGCCCTTGAACTGGGCGTTGACATCGGCGGCCTCGACGTCTGCATACTCGTGGGCTACCCGGGGACAGTCTCCTCCACATGGCAGAGGAGCGGGCGTGTTGGAAGGTCGGGGCGCGACTCGCTTATAATAATGGTAGCCATCCAGGACGCCCTCGACCAGTACTTCATGCGTAACCCAGAAGACTTTTTCCGCCGCTCCGTTGAGGCCGCGGTACTTGACAGCGAAAACCCCGTAATACTCAAACCCCACCTCCTCTCAGCCGCCTCTGAGACCTATCTCAAATCAACGGACGAGATATTTGACGTACCCAAATACGAACCCCTCTTGAGAGAACTTGAGAGAGAGGAAAAAATAAGGTACTGGCAAAAGGGCGACATATGGTATCCGAGGAAAAGGAACCCTCAGCGCGAGGTCTCCATCAGGGCGGCGGGAGAGAATTTTTTGATTATCACTGACGACGGTTCCCTGATAGGCGAGTCCTCGTCGACGAGGGTCTTTTACGAACTCCACCCCGGCGCCGTCTACCTCCACAGGGGCGTAAACTTCATGGTGAAAAAACTCGACCTCGGCAAGAGGCGGGTAACAGTCGTCCAGAGAGACAATATCAACTATCATACAAGCGCCATAACCAACGAAGATACCGAGATAATTTCAACATATGACACAACAGAGGTGAACGGCCTTCAAGTAAATTACGGGACCCTGAGGGTCACCGAAGTTGTAATAGGCTACAGGCGCAAGGAAACCTACACCAACAGGGACCTCGGTGAATTCCCCCTTGAGCTCCCGCCCACAATCTTTACCACAAAAGGCGTCTGGATGGAGGTGGACGTTGACCTCCTCGAAGAGGTAAAGGCAAAAACATTCAGCGTGGCCGGGTCCCTCCATGCTCTTGAACACGCGGCTATCGCGGCGCTCCCCCTCTTCGCCCTCTGCGACCGCATGGACCTGGGAGGCGTCAGTTACACCATGAACCCGGAACTCGGAAGCGCGGCCATATTCATATACGACGG
>BTQV01000064.1:0-7348 GCA_036986055.1 Thermodesulfobacteriota bacterium | reverse complement strand
GGCGTGGTAAGGGGGCGTAATTTTTAACCATACCTAACGAGAGGCTCCTGTCCGTGGCCTGCAAGAACACCACAAAAGGCCCTTAAGCCGAGGTCCACTTTCTTTTTTTGCCGACGCCCTCCTCTTTATCATCATCATTATAGGCCTTCTTCTTTTTAGCCCGCCAGGTCCCGTCGATAAAGGCCTCTATCATCCTGAAAGCCTCATCGTCGTTATACTGAACGGGCGGGTGCTTCATCAAATAGGCAGACGGCGGATAGAGCACGCCCCCTTCGCCCCGGTCAAGGGCGAGTTTGCAGCAACGGACGGCGTCTATCACCACCCCCGCCGAATTGGGGGAGTCCTCAACAGAGAGGCGGAGTTCGAGGTTCATTGGAACGTCCCCGAAGAGTTTGCCCTCCATCCTGATAAAACAGAGTTTGTTGTCCTTCTGCCAGGGCACGTAATCGCTCGGGCCCACGTGTATATTTTCGTCTTCGAGACGGTCGCCTGCCACGGACTGCACGGCCTCGGTCTTGGATATCTTCTTGGAAGCGAGCCTTGCGCGGTTGAGCATGTTGAGAAAATCGGTGTTGCCGCCCGTATTCAACTGGTACGTCCTCTCAAGTTTTACGCCCCGTTTCTTGAAAAGACTCGTAAGGGCTCTGTGCGTGATGGTGGCGCCGAGCTGCGCCTTTATGTCATCGCCTACAAGGGGGAGGTTTTTTTCCTCGAAGCGCTGCGCCCAGTCCGGGTCGCTTGCGATAAAAACAGGTATGCTGTTGACGAAACCAAGGCCAGCCTTAAGCGCGCACTCGGCGTAAAAACGGGTAGCCTCCTCTGCGCCCACGGGCAGGTAGTTAAGGAGTATCTCGGCGCCCGATTCCTTTAAAAGAGCGACTACGTCCCCTTCCTCGGGCTCCGGTTCGTTGGACTTTATGAACCTGTCCTTCTCAGGGTAATCCTCCATATGCGAGGGGTACCCGTCAAGCACGCGGCCCATGCGGACCTTGACCCCTGTGGGGGGGATGTCCTTAAAGAATATTTTAGTGCAGTTGGGCTCGGCGAATACGGCCCCGGCGAGGTCCACGCCTACCTTGCGCCTGTCTATGTCAAAAGCGACGACAGCGTCTATGTCGGATGGTCTGTAACCGCCGATATCGAGATGCATGAGTCCGGAAGCGTCTTCGTCGCCTCTGTCCTTGTAATAATGGATCCCCTGGATGAGCGAACTGGCGCAGTTGCCGACCCCCACAACGGCTATTTTTATATTACCCAAGGTTCTACCTCCTGCATAACGACGTAAGGCCGTTGATTTGCGGATAAAGTCTGTAAAAAAAACCGGCAGAAAAGACCATCCGGCTTTGACGATTATGCAGAGCGTTGTCCGTTTTGAGTATGAACTTTTATAAAGAAAAGGGCAACAGGCTCTTCAGTCCGGAAAGAAGCCTCCCTCTCCGGGCGGTTCATGATGATCGGGCGAGTTCCAACTGTAACCGGCTTGTGGAGCCGTATTGAATAAGATATGGAGAACATTTTATGGTTTAAGCGGGGTCGAGTCAAGTGAAATTGGTCCTCATGAGGAATTTGCCGAAAACCCTAACAAGGGCTATGCCGGGCCGCTTCGGTTCGTTGACGCCGCGTTTCTTAAGGCTCCGGCCGGCAGCGCCGCCGTAAAAAAAGAGAACCTTTTTTGCTTGCAATGTAATAAAAGAGGGGTAAAATTAATCCGGGGCCGCACGGCAGGGCTTTTTCGGCCCATACATTTGGTTGGAGGCAGACTTAAGGTCCCCGATAATTTTTGTAAATTATTCTCTGTCCACAGGTTTCATGAGGCTCGAATATGTCCTCAGATGAAAGATTTAAAAGCGCCTGTTCCGGGAAAAAGCATCTCCGCGTCGCCTATCCCCGTGAGCAGAGTGTACTGGAAAGTCCCACCGCACCCGTAACGCTTGACGGTGCGCTGAAGGGGGCCTGCGAGAATATCCTTACCCGCCGGGACCCCGGGGGCTTCTGGGTCTTCGACCTTGAGGCCGACGCCACAATACCCTCTGAGTTTCTCATCTTGAATCGCTTTATGGGTATTGACGTCGAGGATGGCATTAAAGAGCGTCTCGCCGGTTATATCCGCTCAAGACAGCTCCCCGACGGCGGATGGTCTTTGTACGAAGGGGGTTTTTCAGACCTGAGCGTCACGGTAAAGGCCTATTTCGCGCTTAAACTTTCAGGCGACTCTCCAAACGCGGCCCACATGGTCAGCGCGCGCCGGCTTATCCTGAGCCTCGGCGGCGCGGCCCGCGTCAATGTCTTTACACGCATAACCCTCGCGCTCTTCGGCCAGATACCCTGGCGTACTGTCCCTGCCATGCCCGTTCAGATGATGCTACTGCCGCGCTGGTTCTTTTTCCATATGACGAAGGTCTCTTACTGGTCGCGTACGGTGATAGCGCCGCTCCTTGTGCTTTACGCAAAGCGGCCTGTTTGCAAGCTCGGCCCCGGCGAGGGGCTCGCTGAGCTCTTCGTTGAGCCGGCGGAAAAACTCCGCCGTATCGACCGTTTCATTCCGGGCTCTCCCAGGAAAAACTTTTTTCTCCTTGTTGACAGGGCGCTTAAAAGGGCGGACTTTATTTCAAAAAGGCTCTTAAGCGAGAGGGCCCTTAAACGCGCCGAAGCGTTCACAATAGAGAGGATGGGCGAAGGGGGTTTAGGCGCCATATTTCCCGCCATGGCCAATGCCGTCATGGCCCTCAAGGTGCTTGGTTATCCCGAAGACGACCCTCACATGGCCAGAGGGCTAAAGGCCCTGAACGGCCTTATCATTGACAATGGAGACTATGCCCTGTGCCAGCCCTGCCTCTCCCCTGTCTGGGACACCTGTTTGAGCCTTTCGGCGCTCCATGAGGCCGGCGTCCGGCGCGGCCACAGGGCATCGAGGGACGCGGTGAAATGGCTCTTCGACAAGCAGGTCATGGTGCCTGGGGACTGGGCCGTCAAGGCCTCAAATCTCGAGCCCGGGGGCTGGGCCTTCCAGTTTGAAAATTCCTTTTATCCCGACCTCGACGATACCGCCATGGTGCTAATGTCGCTTCTGCGGGCCGGGGCCCTTGAAAAGGAGGAATACAGGGAGAGGATAGCAAGGGCCGTCAACTGGATTATCGGCATGCAGAACTCGGACGGCGGCTGGGGCGCCTTTGACATCGACAACAACCGCCTCTACCTGAACGACATCCCCTTCGCGGACCATGGGGCCCTTCTCGACCCGAGCACCTCCGACGTTACGGGAAGATGCATCGAACTCTTTTCCATGCTTGGCTTCAGCCGGGACTTCCCTCCGGTAAAGAGGGCGATGGAATTCCTCAGGAGAGAGCAGGAAGAGTGGGGAGGGTGGTTCGGCCGGTGGGGAGTAAACTACATCTACGGCACATGGAGTGTCCTCGCGGGCTTAAGCCGGGCCAATGAAGACATGAACGCGCCCTACATAAGAAAGGCGGTTGAGTGGCTCAAGTCCTGTCAGAACCCTGACGGCGGCTGGGGCGAGACGTGCCTCAGTTACAATGACCAGAGCCTTGCGGGAAGAGGCGAAAGCACGCCCTCGCAGACCTCCTGGGCGCTTCTCGGGCTTATGGCCGCCGGAGAGGTAGCCTCCGGGTCGGTAATCCGCGGCGTGAACTATCTTTTGGACTCGCAGGACCCCGGAGGCGGCTGGGACGAGTCCCTCTACACGGGCACAGGCTTTCCACGGGTCTTTTATCTCAGATACCACGGCTACAGCCAGTATTTCCCCCTCTGGGCCCTGGGTGTATACAGGCGCTTGAAGGACGGGAAGAAGACGTGCCAGGATAAGGTGACGCTCTCAAGCCCCGCAGACCTCCGACTTCCCGCGTTAAAGAAATAAGACCATGAAACTGGGCCTCGTCGTAGCGCTCAAGGCCGAGGCGCGCGCCCTTTTGGGGCGCGGACGCTGGGCGTCGGCCGGCGGCAGAAAGGTTAAGAGCGTCTCCCTGCCAGGCGGAGACGAACTCATAACCGTAATTTCCGGCGTGGGTAAGCAAAAGGCCCTTTCCGCCGCTCAGTGGCTCGTTGAGACCGCCCCCGGCGCTCTCTTGAGCCTTGGTCTGGCCGGGGGGGTGAACCCGGAGGTTAAGCCAGGAGATGTCGTTATAGCAGAAAAGGTTATAGAGGAAGGAAAGGGGCCTGTTTGGCGCGCCGACGGGCTGGTTGTAGGGTCGGCATGCGAGGCGCTTAAAAGTTCTTCACTCAGGGTGCGCTCCGGCGCCGTAGTCACCACATCCTTGCCGGCCCTTTCGGTGGAAGATAAAAAGACCATTTATATGAGGGACCATGCCCTGGCCGTGGATATGGAAAGCGCCGCCGTCGCCAAAGCCGCCGAACTCGCCGGCCTCCCCTTGTTCGTCATGCGAGCCGTCTCCGACGGTCCGGGCCAATCCATATCCCGGGAGATATTCGACTGCCTTGACGAGGAAGGCGGGGTAAACCCCGGGGCCTTCCTTCGTAACACACTCAAGAGACCCGCCATGCTGCAAGAGGCCTTTGGTTTGCGAAAGGGGTTTAACGCGGGACTTTCGTCTCTGGCCACGGCATGGGAGACGCTGGTTCAAAAGAGGTTTTACGCCTTGTTCGCACAGGGGCGCGAGAAGAGCGCGGAGCGGTGAAGAGGGCTTTTCTTTTGCGCTCCGGCGGCGGGGTTTGAAAAAATGCGTCGGGGTTTGGTTGGAGGAAAAGTAACAAGAAATCAAGTCGCCTTTGGAGGAAGGCCGTTGGGCGCCACCAGTGGTTCGTGGCATTTTTTTGTCTTCACGCCGCGCACCTTGACGATGAGGGCCTTAAGCGGGTGACTCACCGTATCCATGACCGCCGTTGGTTCGTATCCGCAGTGCACCATGCAGTCGGCGCACTTCGGGTTTCTGTCAAAGCCGTACCTCTCCCAGTCCGTCTCTTCCACAAGTTCCCTAAAGGTATTTGCGTAGCCTTCTTCGAGAAGATAGCAGGGCCTCTGCCAGCCGAAGATGTTGCGCGTGGGGTTGCCCCAGGGCGTACACCTGTAGTCCTGGTTGCCGGCCAGGAAGTCGAGGAAGAGGCTGCTGTGGTTGAAGTGCCAGCCCCGTCTCCTTCCCTCTGAGATAAGGTTGCAGAAAAAGGTTTTTGTTTTTTCGCGTTCCAGAAAGTTTTTCTTCTCCCTGGCGTTTCCGTAGTTGAAGGCCGGGGAGACGGTCATGCCCTCCACCCCGAGGCCGTTTAGAAAATCAAAGAACCGCACCGACTCTTCAATGGTCTCTCCCGAGTAGACGGTTGTATTCGTGGTTACGCGGAAGCCCCTTTTTTTGGCGAGGGCTATCGCCTCCACTGCGTTGTCAAAGACCCCGGCCCTGCCCACAAGGCTGTCATGGCGGTCCCTCGAGCCGTCGAGGTGTATGCTGAAGGTCAGGTAGGCCGACGGCTCGAAGAGGTCTATCTTGCGCTTCAGGAGAATGGCGTTGGTGCAGAGATAGACGAACCTTTTTTGCGCCGTCAGCCCCCGGGCTATACTGTGGATTTCAGGGTGCATGAGCGGTTCGCCGCCGGGGATGGAGACTACGGGCGCGCCGCACTCCCGGGCCGCTTCGAGGCATTCGTCCACGCTCAACCTGCGCTTGAGTATCTCTTCGGGGTAGTTGATCTTGCCGCATCCGGCGCATGAGAGGTTGCATTGAAAAAGCGGCTCCAGCATGAGGACGAGAGGGTAACGTCCGTTGCCGCGAAGCCTCTGCTTCATTATGTATTTTCCCACGCTCAGTTTTTGAATAAATGGAATAGCCACACAAAAACTCCTCCCGGGGACTTAAATAGGGAGATTGAATTTTACGTTCTCGTCAGTTGAGTCAATCTCTTTTATTTCCAGTTTGCCGGCGATTTCCTTAAGCCGCTTAAGCACATCCCGCACAATGTGTTCCGGCGCCGAGGCCCCGGCCGTGACGCCTATGCGACTCGCGTCCTTTATCCATTGAGGCCGGATATCATCTGCGCAGCCGACGAGATAAGACGCAACCCCGTATTTTTCTCCTAGTTCCCGCAGGCGGTTTGAGTTGGAACTGTTGCTCGCGCCCACGACAATCAGGAGGTGCACCTCTTTTATAATGTCCTTTACGGCGTTCTGGCGGTTCTGGGTGGCATAGCAGATATTTTTTTTCATCGGGCCGCGTATGCCTGGGAAGCGCTTTTTGAGCGCCGTCACTATCTCCGCCATATCGTCCATGGATAGCGTTGTCTGGGTGACGAAGGCGACACCACCGGCGTTTTTTACGTCAAGGGTCTCTACATCCCGGGTGGATGACACCAGGTGCATCCCGCCATCGACCTGTCCCATGGTGCCTTCCACCTCGGGGTGGCCTGCGTGGCCGATAAGGACCTGTTCGCGTCCCTCCAGGGCGTTTCTATGCGCCTCCATGTGCACCTTGGTCACAAGCGGGCAGGTGGCGTCGATAACGTGGAGTCTGCGGCTGTTGCCCTCTTTAGTGACTTTCTTGGAGACCCCGTGGGCGCTGAAAATGACTACCGTGTTATCGGGCACCTCGCTTAGTTCCTCCACGAATATAACGCCCTTTTCCTTTAGTTCCTGCACAACGTGCTGGTTATGGACGATCTCATGGCGCACGTAAATCGGTGAGCCGTACAGTTCCAGAGCTTTTTCAACGGTGCGTACGGCCCGCTCTACGCCTGCGCAGAAACCTCGGGGGTTTGCCAGCAGAAGTTTCATTGGTCCTCTTCGTTATCTTTAGGGCCGTGGTGCGGCCTAACAGTATTCGTTTTCCCTGAACCAGTAAACAGCCTCGCAGAGCCCCTCTTTAACCGGACGGGGCCTGTAGCCCAGTTCCCTCCTGGCCTTCTCCGAGGAAAAGAACATGATTTTTTTCGACAACCGGGCGCCGTCGAGCGTTACCATGGGCTCTTTCCCCCCGCGTGAAAGCCTCGCCCAGGCCTCTGAAATGCAGGCGAGAGAGAAGACGAGGGTGTGTGGGAGCCGTATCCTCGGCGGAAGCCTGTCGGCGATGGAGGCGAGCTCTTTGAGGATATCAGAGAGGAGCATGTTCCTGGCGCCGAGTATGTAACGCTCGCCCGTCCTGCCCCGTGTGTGGGCGAGTATATGCCCCTCCGCCACGTCGTCTACATGGACGATGTTAAGGCCGGTCTTTACATAGGCCGGCATCCTGCCGGTGACGGCGTTTAAGATAAGCCTCCCCGTTGGGGTCGGTTTTATGTCTCTGGGGCCAACAGGCGTAGAGGGGTTGACGATAACGGCCGGAAGCCCCTCTTCGCTTACAAGACGCCGGACCTCCTCTTCGGCAAGAAATTTCGAACGCTTGTAGTGTCC
>BTQV01000063.1:0-7723 GCA_036986055.1 Thermodesulfobacteriota bacterium | reverse complement strand
AAAAAAAATATAAAATAAAAAGGGGCGAAACCAGTCTGGTTTCGCCCCTTGTCTTTGCGTGATATCTGTCTTTATTCTTCTTTTTTCTTTTTATCGTCAGCCTTCTTCGGGGCCGCCTTCTTCGCCGGTTTCTTCGTGGCCGCCGCCGCCTTCTTGGCGGCCTTGGGCTTGGCCCTGGCAGTACGCTTTTTCGCCGGAGCCTTCTTTATCTCCGTCTCAACGAGCTCTATCAAGGACATGGGCGCGCAGTCGCCGGGGCGATGCCCCACCTTCAATATCCTCGTATAACCGCCGCTCCTTTCAATGTAACCTGGCGCGACATCGTTAAAAAGCTTCTTCACCGCCTCCTTGTCCCTCATAAACGCCATTGCCCGGCGCCTCGACGGGACCGTGGACTTCTTCCCCAGCGTTATCATCCTCTCCACGTAACGCCTCAGGAGCTTGGCCTTGGGGGTCGTAGTCTTAATCCTCCCGCTGATAATTAGGGAGTTCGTCATATTGGACATCATGCACCGAAGATGCCCCGTATTCCTTTTGAATCTTTTTTCATCCCTGTTATGTCTCATATCTAAACCACCTCAAGCGGATTCTTTTTTTCCAAGATGCATGTCGTCGAGCTCTTTCCTTGACGGAAACCCCTCTACCTGCATGCCGAAGTCAAGACCCATCGTCCTCAAAATCTCTTTAATCTCGTTAAGAGACTTCCTGCCGAAGTTCTTGGTCCTGAGCATCTCCTGTTCTGTCTTCTGTACCATTTCGCCTATATATTTTATATCGGCGTTTTTAAGACAATTAGCCGACCTTACCGAAAATTCAAGTTCTTCCACGGTCTTGAAGAGGTTCTCGTTGAACTTGGGCCTGGACTCAACGTGTTCCACGGGCGGGACCTCTTCCTCCTCGTCAAAACTTATGAAGACACTCATCTGGTCCTTCAAAATCTTTGCGGCCACGGCAACGGCCTCCTGAGGCTCTATGGCGCCCGTAGTCCATACCTCGAGGGTGAGCTTATCGTAGTCCGTCCTCTGCCCCACCCGGGCGTGGATGACGTTGAATTTGGAGCGTATTACGGGCTGGAAGATGGCGTCTATGGGGATGGTGCCTATGGACATATCCTCGGTCTTATTCCTCTCGGAAGGCTGATAGCCCTTGCCCGTATCGGCGATAAGTTCACAGTCGAATTTACCGTCCTTCGAAAGGGTCGCCACGTGCTGGTCGGGGTTCAGGATCTCAACGGTTGAGTCGGTTATAATGTCGCCGGCCAAAATGGTCTTTTCGCCCACGGCCTCTATCCTCAAGGTCTTGGGCCCCTCTCCGTGTATCTTGAGTTTTACGTTTTTAAGGTTAAGGATTACGTCGGAGACATCCTCCTTGACGCCGGGGATGATAGAGAACTCATGGAGCACCCCGTCGAATTTTACGGCTGTTATGGCCGCCCCCTGAAGCGAGGAGAGGAGTATCCTCCTGAGCGAATTCCCTATGGAAACACCAAAACCCCTCTCCAGGGGCTCGGCGACGAATTTGCCGTAGGTGCCGGTCAGGGTCTCCTTTTCAACCTCGAGTTTTTTAGGTTTTACAAGGTCACGCCAGTTCTTTTGCATTGTGCCCCACCTCTTAAAAATACGTTTGATTAAAATTCCTGAATCTCAATAATCAATAGTCTCCCCGGGCCGAACCCATGAGATTACTTTGAGTAAAGCTCGACTATGAGGAGCTCGTTTATCGGAAACGTTACGTCGTCTCTCACAGGAGACCTCAGTACCGAACCCGACAACTTTTCCCTGTCAAGGCTTAACCACTCAGGTATGCCGCGTCTTTCAACGCCCTTGATGTTCTCGGCTATCTTAAGGCTCTTTTTCTTCTTCTCCGCCACATCCACCCTGTCGTCTGGCTTAACGACATAAGACGGGATATTGACCTTTCTACCGTTTACGACAAAATGGCCGTGGGTGGTCATTATACGGGCCTCCGCCCTGTTGCCGGCGAAACCGAGCCTGTAGACGACGTTATCGAGCCTGCTCTCAAGTAGAGAGATGAGGTTGCCGCCCGTTACCCCCTTAAGCCTGTCCGCCTCCCTGAAGGTCTTCTTGAACTGCGACTCCATGAGGCCGTAGACGCGCTTGACCTTCTGTTTCTCTCTGAGCTGCAGAGCGTACTCGGAGACCTTGGACCTTGATTGACCGTGCTGGCCGGGTGCGTAACTCTTTCTCTCGAATGAACACTTGTCCGTATAGCAACGGTCGGACTTGAAGAAGAGCTTCATCCCCTCGCGCCTGCATAGCTTGCATACTGAACCTATATACCTCGCCAAAACTTTTTTCCTCCCTTTTTACTGCCGGTAAAGTTTTTTTCCAATCTACTTGCCACGGCCGCAAGGCTTGCGGCTCAAAAAGCAATTAAACCCTTCTCCTTTTAGGGGGCCGGCAGCCGTTGTGCGGCAGCGGTGTAACGTCCCTTATAAGGGAGATGGAGAAACCCGCGGCCTGCAATGCCCTCAAGGCCGCCTCCCTGCCGGAACCGGGGCCGTTTATATAGACGTCGACGGTCTTCATGCCGGCGTCCATGGCCTTCTTGGCCGCGGTGCTCGCCGCAATCTGGGCGGCAAAGGGCGTACCCTTGCGGGAACCCTTGAACCCCTGCGCGCCGCAACTCGACCATGAGATGACGTTGCCAGCCGGGTCTGTGATGGTTATAATCGTATTGTTGAAAGTCGATTTTATGTGGGCTATGCCCTTGGACACGGTCCTCTTTATCTTCTTGGGCTTTGCCATAAACTCCTCCGGGATTTATTTTTTTCTTCCGGACACGGCGCCCTTGCGCGGGCCTTTCCTTGTCCTTGCGTTGGTGCTAGTACGCTGTCCCCTCACGGGCAGGCCCTTTCTGTGCCTGAGCCCCCTGTAGCACCCTATATCCATGAGCATCTTTATGTGCATGGAGACTTCTTTGCGGAGATCCCCCTCGACCTTGTAACCGCTGTCAATGGTCTTCCTTATGGCGGCGACCTGGGCCTCCGTCAAGTCCCCGGTCTTAGTGGAAGGCTCCACTCCCGAGGTCTCGAGAATCTTCGCCGATAGGGACCTGCCTATGCCGTAGATCCTCGTTAAGGCAATCTCTATCTGTTTGTTTTTCGACAGGTCTATGCCAGCTATCCTCGCCAACTCTCGCCTCCTTTGTTTCCTTTGACGGCCACTCGTTCCATGAACGGGGCCGGATATGAAAGACTACCGCGGGGTGGGTCACCCCATCCGCTTAACCTTCGTATAAAGATCACGTCAAAATAAAACCCCTTAACCCTGCCTCTGCTTATGCTTGGGATTGGAGCAGACCACCCTTACCACGCCGTGGCGCTTTATTATCTTGCACTTGGTGCACATCTTTTTAACCGAGCTTCTTACCTTCATCTCCGCCTCTTGATTGATACAGTTTTATCCGTCCCCCCTGCCGCCCGCGCCGGCCCCGGACAGGGGCTGAAAAACACCCTACTTCGACCTGTAAGTTATCCTGCCCCTTGTAAGGTCATAGGGGGAAAGCTCCACCGTCACCTTGTCGCCGGGCAGTATCTTGATAAAATGCATCCTCATCTTGCCCGACACATGGGCAAGTATCCTGTGCCCCTGCTCAAGTTCGACCCTGAACATTGCGTTGGGCAGGGTCTCGACTACCGTACCCTCTACCTGTATAGCCTCTTCCTTGGGCATATCGCGTCCACCGGGGTTGACCCCTTTAAAGTTTACTCAAGACATCCGGGCCCTTTTCAGTAATGGCCACTGTGTGCTCGAAATGAGCGGATAATTTCCCGTCCACTGTAACCGCCGTCCATCCGTCATCAAGCACCCGTGTCTCGAAGCGCCCCTCATTTATCATCGGCTCTATGGCCAGAACCATCCCGGGCTTGAGTTTTATCCCCGTTCCCGGAGTGCCGAAGTTTGGGACCTGGGGCGGTTCATGGAGGCTTCTGCCTATACCGTGCCCCACAAAATCCCTTACAACCGAAAAACCCTCTCCCTCCACGTAACACTGTACGGCGAAGGATATATCCATGAGGCGTTTTCCCGGCCGCGCCGCCTCTATGGCCCTTTCGAGAGAGCCTGCTGCGGCATTTATGAGATGAAGCGCCTCCGGGGCTACCTCGCCGACGGGGACGGTAACGGCCGAGTCCCCGTAAAATCCTTTATAGAGCACGCCGAAGTCCATGCTCAGGATGTCGCCTTTCTTCAGGACCTTATTCTTGGACGGCATGCCATGTACCACCTCGTTGTTAAGCGAAGTGCAGAGGCACCAAGGATAACCGCTGTAACCCTTGAACGCGGGCACGGCGCCCCTTTTTCTCGTCTCGGCTTCGGCCACGGCCTCAAGGTCCAGTGTGGAAGCCCCGGGCCTTACATGGTCTTTGAGGACCTGAAGTATTTCGGCCACTATCAGGTTCGCGCCCCTCATACGCTCTATCTCTTCGGGGCTCTTAAGTATTATGGCATCCGTTTTCAACTATTTTTACAATGGCGTCGGTAATTTCGTCAACGACACCAATGCCTTTAACACCGACGTATTTTCCCTTCTTATTGAAATAATCCACGAGGGGCAGGGTCTCTTCTTCGTAGACCTTTATCCGCGCCTCTATGGTATCTTCCTTGTCGTCTTCCCTCTGGTATATCTCGGAGCCGCACTCGTCGCATACGCCCAGGTCCATTGGCGTATTGAAGATAATATGGTAAGTGGTGGCGCACTTCGTGCAGACCCTCCTGCCTGAAAGACGCCTCACCAATTCCCTTCTGTCCACCTCTATGCCTATTACGCAATCAATGGTCTTTCCCCGCCCGGCGAGGATCTCCTCGAGGGCATCGGCCTGCGCCACATTACGAGGGAAACCGTCGAGGATAAAACCTTTTTCGCAGTCGCTGTCGTTCAGACGGTCGGCCACCATCTTTACCACCACCTCATCGGGCACGAGGGCCCCTTTGTCCATGTACTCCCTGGCCTTGAGCCCCAGTTCGGTCCTCTTCTTCACGTTCTCACGGAGTATATCCCCGGTGGATATCTGAGGGATATGAAACCTCTCCGATATGTTTTTCCCCTGTGTGCCCTTTCCCGCCCCGGGCGCGCCCAGCAGTATTATGTTCTTCATTACGTACCCCTGCCCTTTATCTTGCCCTTCTTAAGCAGCCCGTCATAACTCTTCGCAAGCATATGCGACTCTATCTGCTGGGCCGTATCCATGGCAACCCCCACCACGATGAGAAGGGCGGTGCCCCCGAAATAGAAAGGAACGTTGAATTCCTTTATGAGGAGCGTGGGCAGTACGCTAACGGCCGAGAGATATAGCGCCCCCCACAGGGTGAGCCTCGAAAGGAGCCTGTCTATATACTCGGCGGTGTTGGCACCGGGCCTTATCCCCGGCACAAAGCCGCCGTGTTTTTTCAGGTTCTCCGCCACGTCCTTGGGGTTGAACTGTACGGCCGTGTAAAAATAGGTGAAGAATATTATAAACGCCACATAAAGGACGCTGTATATAAGCCCGCCGGGGGAGAGGCTCTGCGCCACCGACTTCAACGCTGGAACATTGACGAAATTTACGATAGTCGCCGGAAAAATAATTATAGAAGACGCGAATATGGGCGGTATTACACCCGCCGAGTTTACCTTCAAAGGCAGGTACTGCGTTCCACCCCCTACGATACGTCTGCCCACCACCCTCTTGGGGTACTGTATGGGGATCCTGCGCTGTCCCGTCTCCATAAAAACGATGAAGGCCACGATGGCTATCATCAGTATAACGAGAAAGAGAAGGAAGACGATGCTCAGTTCCCCGACCCTTACGAGCGAGAAGGTGTTGTAGACCGCCGACGGCATCCTCGCTATAATTCCAACGAATATTATGAGGGAGATGCCGTTGCCTATGCCCCTCTCCGTTATCTGCTCGCCGAGCCACATGAGGAAGACGGAGCCGGACGTGAGGGTGACCATTGTCATGAGCCTGAAGGACCAGCCGGGGTTCAGCACTATGGCCTCTCCGCCGGGCCCTGTCATCTTCTCGAGCCCAATGCCTATCATAAGGCCCTGGACAACGCACAGGACAACCGTCAGGTACCTCGTATACTGGGTTATCTTCCTGGTTCCGGCCTCACCCTCCTTGGAAAGCTTTTCAAGGCTCGGCACAACCACCGTCAAGAGCTGGAGGATAATGGACGCGCTTATGTAAGGCATTATGCCGAGAGAGAATATGGAAAATCTCTCCAGCGCGCCGCCTGTGAACATGGTGGCGAAGTCCAGAAGCGTACCGCTCGCGGACTTGAAAAACCCTGCCAACGCGACGGTGTCAACGCCCGGTGTGGGCAGAAAAACGCCGAGCCTGAATACGGCAAGGAGTACCAGGGTTGTAATGATTTTGCGGTTGAGTTCCGACATCCTCCCTGATTTTGCCGCCGCAGCCGCCAACTATATTACCTCCGCCTTACCGCCAGCCGCCTCAATCTTTTCAACGGCAGAACCGCTGAAACCGTTGGCCTTTACAGTAAGTGGGTCTTTTATCTCGCCCGTGCCGAGCACCTTGATGGGGCCCCTCTTACCCTTCACGAGGCCTTTCTCAACAATGGCGGCCGGGTCGATCGTCTCGCCGGGCCCGAAGGCGTCGGCCAAGGTCCCTACATTAACGGTGCGGTTTTTGACCCTGAATTTGTTTGTAAACCCGCGCTTCGGCAACCTTCTCTGGAGAGGCATCTGCCCGCCCTCGAAGCCAGGCCTCACGCCCCCTCCGGACCTTGCGTTCTGCCCCTTATGGCCGTGCCCCGAGGTCTTGCCGAGCCCCGAGCCGCGCCCTCTTCCGAGCCTCTTTTTCTTCTTTACGGCCCCGGCCGGCGGTTTCAGTCTGTCAAGCATCTTTAATAGCCTTATCAGTTATTGATTAAAAAACCTTGTAAAATTTCAACTCTCAAGGACCCGCTCACCTGGTTTCGCGCAGATGAAAGCAGGCAGAACCCTGCGAGAAAAAATTATTTTACCTCTTCCACGTCGATCAAGTGTATGACCTTGTTTATCATACCCCTAACGGCTGGGCTGTCCTTCAGGAGCTTGGGCCTGTTCATCTTCCTGAGCCCCAAACCCAGAAGCGTACTCTTCTGCTTCTCGTTGTACCCTATGCCGCTCTTTCTGAGCGTTACCTTTACCATGGGAATCTTTTCCGTATTTTCGGCCATTATTCCAGCTCCCGAGTGTCCTTGCCCCTGAGCCCCGCTATGGTCTCGCGGCTTCTTAATTGCTGGAGCGCGTTGACGGTGGCCTTTACGAGGTTGTGGGGGTTGCTCGTGCCCAGCGATTTCGTGAGGACGTTCTGTATCCCAGCCGTCTCGACAACGCTCCTTACCCCGCCGCCCGCTATTACGCCGGTACCAGGGGAAGCGGGCCTCAAGAGGACCTTTCCCGCGCCGTACCTGCCGAGCACCTCATAGGGTATGGTGCCGTTGACTATGGGTACGGAGAAAAGGGACTTCTTGGCCTGTTCAATGGACTTGCGTATGGCCTCTGGAACCTCCTTGGCCTTACCGAGCCCTATGCCAACCCTTCCGCGTCCGTCACCCACGACGACAATGGCGGTAAAACTGAACCGCTTGCCGCCCTTTACGACCTTCGCCACCCTGTTCAGGTATATAAGTTTGTCCCTGAGTTCCGTATCGCTCGAACGTGACTTCTCCAAAAAATCCTCCTCAAAGATTAAGACCTTTTTCAGAACTCC
>BTQV01000062.1:0-7911 GCA_036986055.1 Thermodesulfobacteriota bacterium | reverse complement strand
TATCGCAAAGGGCGCTGGCATGATAGCGCCGGATATGGCCACCATGCTCGCCTTCTTCTTTACCGATGCGCGCATAAAGAGTAAGACGCTTGGCAGGGCCTTGAGCGAGGCAGTTGACGGAACCTTTAACAGCATAATGGTGGATAACGACATGTCTACCAATGATACGGTCTTGGCCTTCGCCAACGGGTTAAGCGGGGGCGCCGAGATAAAGGCCGGTAGAGGGGCCGCGGGGTTCACAGGGCTTTTAAGGGACGTGGCGCTCAAACTTGCTCAGATGATAGTAAAGGACGGTGAGGGCGCGACGAGGTTTGTCGAGATAGATATAAGGGGCGCCGCGTCTCAAAAAGAGGCGCGTCTCGCCGCCAGGACCATAGCGTCCTCAATGCTCGTAAAGACCGCGTTCTTCGGAGGCGACCCCAACTGGGGGAGGATAATGGCGGCTCTGGGCAGGGCGGGCATAAGGATGAACCCGGCAAGGGTCGACATATTTTTCGGCGCCGTCCCTGTAGTAAGGCAAGGGCTTGACGCTGGCAACGAACGGCGCGCCGCCGCGGTCATGAAGAAAAAAGAGGTGAAGGTAAGGGTGGAACTTCATATGGGCAGGGGCGTTCATAAGTTATGGACCACCGACCTCTCACATAATTACGTAAAGATAAATTCCTCTTACAGGACTTGAACTTTACGTTCCATTAACCGCAGGGTTACGCGGGGTTTGAACTAAAAAAGCCGGAGGACTTATGGAGGTTCTTTTAAAAGAGGCGGACAGGTGGCTCAGGCAGGCCGAGTATGACCTCAAGGTAGCGGAGTGGAACCAGCAGGGAGGGTTCCACGCGCCGAGCTGTTTCTGGGCCCAGCAGGCGGCGGCCAAGGCATTGAGGGGCTTTCTCTTCCTCAACAAGGAGGACGCCATGGTCACAAGGTCCGTTGCCGACCTTCTCGACAGGGCGATTACTTATGAAGAGGAGTTTAAAAGGTTCGTAGGCTCGTCCACGAGTCTCGACCTCTACTACAAGTCATCGCGTTTCCCCGACGCCCTGCCAGGCGGCATACCAGCGGAGATAATAAGCGAGAAGGATTCGAGGGACGCCTTAAGGCAGGCGACCGACATCCTCTCCGTCGTGGAAAAGGCGCGTAAGGACTATCTCCCCGACACATTCTGAGCTACTTTACGCAGGGTTCTTTGAAAATTCCGCCACACCCGCGGCCCGGGCTCAAGGCGCTTATTTGTCATTGACACCCGGCGGTGAGATTTTATAATAAGGCCTGATTTCAAGGTGCCGGGACCACCTTGAAAAGGGCCTCTCATAAATACGGGTTCCTTTACATGAACACTTAACAGGGTGGGGTTGTTGACGGATTACATCATATTGGCGCTGCCTTTCATCTTCGGGGCCGTGGTGGGGAGTTTCCTGAATGTCTGCATCTACCGCGTACCCGCCCGCATCTCCATAGTCACCCCCTCCTCCAGGTGTCCCGTGTGCAAGAGACACATACCATTTTACTTGAATATACCGGTCTTAAGCTACATCGTCCTTGGCGGTAAATGCAGGTATTGCAGGGTCCCCATCTCATGGCAGTACCCGCTCGTTGAACTCCTTACCGGGTTTTCCGCCATTGCGCTCTTCATGTGGTTCTGGCCGGCACCTGAGGTTTTTTTCTACTTCGCCTTTCTTTGCGCCCTCATCGTCATAACTTTTATAGACCTGGAACACAGGATAATACCCGACGTTATCAGTATCCCCGGGGTGGTAATAGGCTTTGGCGCGTCGTTTTTTACGGCCGCGCCCGGCCCCCTCGGTTCTCTCATCGGGATTGTGCTTGGAGGGGCGGTGCTCATGAGTATAGCCGCGGCCTATTATTTTATCACCGGCAAGGAGGGCATGGGCGGGGGCGACATAAAACTTCTGGCCATGATAGGCGCCTTCGTGGGGTGGAAGGGCGTCCTCTTTACGCTCTTTTCAGCCTCTCTCATAGGCGCGGTCTTCGGCGTGGCAATAATTGTCATCTCGGGCAAGGGGGGTAAGTACGCCCTCCCCTTCGGCCCTTTTCTCGCGGCTGGCGCCGCGGTGTACATATTTTACGGCCATGCCATTGTGGGCTGGTATATCTTAAGGTTCTCCGGGGCGATTTAACCGGAGCAGGGGCTTTATTGGGATGAGATTCAGAATAGGCATACGCGCTCAACTGGGCCTCGGCATCGCCTTAACCACGCTCGCCGGAATAGGTTTCATCGGGTTGATGTCCATAAAGATAGTGGAGCAGAGGGCCGTCTACTGGAAGACGGCCGAGGTGCGAAGTGTCGTCAGGTTCGTGGAAGCCGCCGCCACCAGGTTCAGGTCCCCGGAGCAGAGGAGCAGGGTCGAGGGGTTAGTTGTCAACGTGCTCAAAGACATGGGTGTAAGGGACTTCCGCATAACCGGGCCAAAGGGAGAGGCGATGCTCGCCGAAGGGTCGCTCCCCATGGAACGGGGAAGGCCGCTCTCCTACTTCGAGGGCATAAAGGTCGATAAGTTCGGGGGAGGGTGGTTTTGGA
This sequence comes from Thermodesulfobacteriota bacterium, assembly GCA_036986055.1. Taxonomy (GTDB): domain Bacteria; phylum Desulfobacterota; class GWC2-55-46; order GWC2-55-46; family JADFVP01; genus BTQV01. The sequence goes on along the minus strand of BTQV01000062.1, from coordinate 5,375 downwards.
ATGCCGGAGGCTTTCTCTATGTAAGGGCCTCCTTTGACAGACCGGGCGCCGTTATCGGCAGGCTCGCCTTCACCCTTCCCATTGACGATATAACGAAAGACCTCGCAGGGGTCAAAAAGTTCCTCTTGCTTTACGTCATCATTGACTCGGCCATCATAATAGGTTTCGGCTTTTTTTTCCTGTCGGGGTCCATAATAAACCCCATCAGGAAATTGACCGATACAGCGATGAGGATCGCCGGCGGTTCTTTCGGGGAGAGGGTCGATATCTCGTCTGACAACGAGATAGGAAGTCTCGCGGCTTCCTTCAACAAGATGGCGGAACGTCTCGGGGAAGAGATAAAGACGCTCGAACGTGTGAACAAGGACCTCGTCGCCGCGCAGGCCGAGCTCCTGCGCTCCTCAACGCTTGCGGCCGTCGGGAGGCTCGCCGCCGGCATAGCCCACGAGATAGGCAACCCGCTCGGGGCCGTGGGCGGGTATTTGAATATCCTTGAAAGGGGGCTCGGGAACAAGGAAGAAGAGGCCGAGATACTCAGGCGCACCGCGCTTGAGGTTTCGAGGATTGACTCCATAGTACGGGATTTCCTCGAACTTTCAAGACCCGAAAAAGGGGCTGCCGAACCGGTGGATGTAAACAAGGTCCTTCTGGAGAGTTTGAGCGCGCTTGAGGCTCACGAGGACTTCAAGGGTATCGAGGTGAACCAGATCCTCGCCGAAGATATCCCGCCCGTTATCATTCACGAAGGAAAGTTAAGGCAGGTCTTTATCAACCTTCTCGTAAACGCAGCCCAGTCCATGACCGACGGGACCTCGCCCAGGGAGATTACCCTTGAGTCTGGTGTGGAAATGCAGGAGGTGGCCCAAAGACGTCACAAGAGGCGCAAGGGCGACAGGCCCGTTCACGTCGGCGAGGAGAAGAAGGAATACAGGGAACTGGTCTTTGTAAAGGTGAAGGACAGGGGCTCGGGCATAGGCCGGGAGGATGCAGGAAAGATATTCGACCCCTTCTTCACCACAAAGGAGGTGGGCAAGGGCACGGGGCTCGGGCTTTTCGTCTCCGAGAGCATCATAAAGACTTACGGAGGAGAGATAGATTTTCAATCAGTGGTGGGAGAGGGTTCCACCTTTACCGTTAAACTGCCTGTCGGGAGGGGTTAAGGTTATGAAGGTCATGATTATCGACGATGAAGATTCGATGCGCCACATGCTCTCTGTGATGCTCAAGATGGAGGGTTACGAGGCCGTCGCTTTTGACGAGGCGGCTAAAGCCCTCGGGGCCATAGAGGCGGACGACTACGACTTTGTCCTCTGTGATATAAGGATGCCGGGGATGGACGGCCTTGAGTTCCTGAAAGGCCTTAAGGACAAGAAGAAAGAACAGACGGTCATAATGATGAGCGCCTACGGCACCATAGATACGGCCATAGAGTGCATGAAGCTCGGCGCCTATGACTATATCTCAAAGCCCTTCAAGCAGGATGAGATAGTCCTCACATTAAGGAAGGCCGAGGAGAGGGAGAGGCTCAAGAGGGAGAACATAAGGCTTAAGAAGGAGGCGGCCCAGGAGTACGACGTCAAGAACATAATAACCGTGGACCCGAGGATGCTCGAGATACTGGAGCTCGCCAAGAAGATATCCAATTACTCCACGACTGTCCTTATCACAGGCGGGAGCGGCACGGGAAAGGAACTCGTGGCCAGGGCCATACATACTTGCGGGTCCCGCGCGCCCAACCCTTTTGTCGCCGTCAACTGCGGGGCCATACCGGGCAACCTCCTGGAAAGCGAACTCTTCGGACATGTGAGGGGCGCCTTTACCGACGCCCACAAGACCAAGGTGGGCCTCTTTGAAGAGGCCCACGGCGGCACCCTCTTCCTCGACGAGGTGGGGGAGCTCCCCATGGAACTGCAGGTAAAACTCCTGAGGGTCCTGCAGGAAGGCGAGGTGAGAAAGGTGGGGGACACGAAGTCCGTAAAGGTGGATACGAGGGTCGTGGCGGCGACCTTGAAGGACTTGAAGGCGGAGGCCGCGCATGGGAGGTTCCGTGAGGACCTCCTTTACAGGCTCAACGTTATTGAGATAGACCTTCCGCCTTTAAGGGAAAGGCCCGGGGATATAGAGGCGCTTGCGCAACATTTTGTGCGTTTGTACGCGAGAAACTTCAGAAAACCCATAAAGGGTATAAAAAAAGACGCCCTCAAGGCCCTTGTAAATTATTCATGGCCCGGAAACGTGAGAGAGCTTGAGAATGTCATAGAAAGGGCCATGATACTCGAGGATTCGGACATGATAAAAAAGGAATCACTCCCAATGGGGGTCGCGTCGCCCGAGCCCTCTTCCCACTTTATCCCGTCAAATGACCTGTCCATCAAGAAGGCGGAAGAAACCCTGGAGAGAGAGTATATTAAAAAGGCTCTCGAAAAGACCAAAAACAACAAGACCAGGGCCGCCGAACTTCTGGAGATAAGCCACAGGGCGCTCCTTTACAAGATAAAAAGTTTCGGTTTGTGACATCCGGCCTTTTCCCCGCGAGAAAGAACGCCGGCCCGCTTTTTTTGCAAAAAAAGTAAAGGGCTATGCAAAAATTGCGTGATTTTGCGTGCCGTACGTTGTAAATAGCGCGTTATTTCCAGAACTTAGGTTTTGGCACGGTCATTGCTGATAATAAAGGTAGATTTCTTGTATATCTCTTAAGCGGTGTGAGTTCGCTTATGTGGTTCAATAATAAAGGCCGGTAATTTACCATGGAAAATCACGAATACAATCTGGATAAAGGATACACACTTATCGAACTTGTTATTGCTATCGCTATCCTCGCGGTTGGGCTCATAAGCACAGCCACTCTGGTCTCTACAGGCATAGGCTCCAACCGGTTTGCCTACAGACTTACAGTCGAATCCTCCCTTGCTTATTCGGTCCTTGATGAGTTTCTGGCAAAAGACACATCGGACACGCTATTTGACACTAACGCCACAAATGCCGTCTACGACCTGGATACGGGAAGCACTGCAACCACAAGGACGGTCCAGGGCGTTACCTATTCGGCTATCTATTCCATCGTCACCAACACCCCGATAACAGGGGCGGTCACTATCAGTGTTACAGTAACCGGCGGCGGCAGGACAGCTACCCTTTCGACAGTCAAGAGGGCCATATGAACATCTCCAATAAGGTCATAGTGAAGGCGATGAGACGGGCCGGAGGTGCGATACGGGAGACAAGGACCGGGACCGCCGGCTACACTCTCATTGAGATCCTTATAGTAATGGCTATCCTTGGCAGCGTCTTGACGGCGGTCTTCGCGCTTTACAACGTACAGAACAGAACAACGACCATAGAAGAAGACATTGTGGACGTGCAGCAGAATCTGAGGATAGGAATTGAGAGAATCGTCAAGGACTTGAGGATGAGCGGTTTCACCATCGCCGGTCCCGTAAACCCGATAAATGCGATGGCAAACAATACAGGGATGGACAGCTCCGACCTGGTCACGCTGGAGACGCCGTCGGCAGAGGGAATATACGCGAGGATCAGCGCCTCCATTACGACAAACCTCGCTACGGCGACCCCGGTGACGTTTACTGTAAGCTCCCCTGAAGAGGTCGACCTCTTCGCTACCGGGGATATCGTGAGGATCTTTAATTCGAGCGAGCGTGACCAGCCCGCGAATATGTATTTTACGGTGACGGCTACCAGCAGAACCGGGCCGAGCATTACGGTTACGCCTTCAGGGACAGCCACGGGCGTGCTCTTCTCAAGCGGATTTATAATGGCAAAAACAGGGGATTCAGCCCCGGATACCTACCCTAACACTATCCAGTACTGTTTGGGCCCGTCCTCGGGATGCGGTTCCGCTGTTACCACATGCTCCACGGGCCAGTGCCTCATGAGGATCGTTAACGGCGTTTCCTCGAACGCGGACGTTGTGGCCGAGAACATTCAAGACGTTCAGTTCAAGTATATTCTCGACGGCAGCTCCGCCGAGGTCGACACCACCGCCAACCTAACAAGCATAAGGGCCGTGCGCGTCTCCCTGACCGCAAAGAACTACCAGACGGAAGCACTCTCAGGTAACGCAAAGACGAGGGATATTATAACGGTTGTAAAGATGAGGAACCGGTAATGGCGATTAAGAATGCAAATGAAGCGATATTTAACAATGAAAAGGGTATGGCCCTTGTAATAACCCTTATACTCATGTTCATTATGACTATTCTCGGCACCACGCTCTTTTCCGTCACAACAACGGAGGTTAAGATATCCAGGAACAGCAGTTTCGGTAACGAGGCCTTTTATGCCGCCGAAAGGGCGAATGAATACGCACAGACAGACTCGAATATCTATGGGACCATCGGCACCGGCACCTTGAACATACCACTCACAGGGGTCAGCCTCCAGAACGGACAGAGCAACGCAACGGGCACCGTAGCTTTTATGGCATCAGGGAACCCGCCCAGGGGCTCTGGTGTGGATGCAAACGATTTCAAGGCCAATTATTTCGTCGTGGACGTAACAGGGACGAGTTCCGGTAACGCATCCAAGCGGCTTGAGTCGAACGTGGCCAAGATAGTACCCAATCTGTAAAAGGACATTAAAAAGGAAGAGGCCGTTATGAAAAAGATCCTGACCACAGCTCTTATAATAACCTTTCTGCAGTTGCTGGCCGGAGGCGCCTTTGCCCTCGACCAGTACCCCGGCGATACGGAAATATACGGCGTAACCACAGGTACTATCCAGCCAAACGTGCTCATCTTGTTGGACAATTCAGGGTCAATGAGCGACACGATTATTACAGGCACCCCGTATGACCCGGCCACCACCTATGCGGTTTCAAATGGCTGCAACGGAGGGCCGTGCCAGACGAACACGGTATACAGGTGGAGGAGCTGGGGACAATACTGGTCTTCATACATCGCGGATGTCAATACCATAAGTTGCTCGACGGCAAAGAACTCCTTTCTTACAACAGGCACTTACCAGGGAAGGTTGAGGAGCAGCGGGTCGTGTTCAAGCTGGTTCCCTCGTAGTTTCGCAACAGGCAACTATATAAATTGGCTTTCGCAGAGCGGACCTGCCCGGACGAAGATTGATGTGGCCAAGGAAGTGTTGACCGACCTCGTAAACTCAACAGATGGTGTGAGGTTCGGCCTGATGATTTTCAACACCAGCGAAGGCGGTCATATAACGGGTGTGGGCGACAGTTACGGATGGAACAACTACGACGCGTATATCAAGGATATGGATGCCTTCTTCTCAGGGACAACGACTAACAGGACCGCCCTTGTCAACACCATAAACAACGTTTCGCCCTCTACGTGGACACCACTGGCCGAGACCATGTACGAGGCGATGCAGTACTACGAAGGCGATAC
>BTQV01000061.1:0-8014 GCA_036986055.1 Thermodesulfobacteriota bacterium | reverse complement strand
TATATATTCCAGTTCCTCATAGGGCTTCTTATCGCCGCCGGGATATTGAACACCATACTCATGGGCGTGCTTGAGAGAAAGAGGGAATTCGGTATAATGCTTGCGGTGGGCCTTTCGCCGTCGAGGCTCGTGGTACTCGTCCTTCTCGAGTCCCTGTGGATAGCCGTCGTGGGCCTGGTAATCGGGATAATTATTACCACGCCCTGGTACGTCTACATGAGTTCGTGGGGCATACCGCTCGGGGGCCTTGAGGGGGCGAGCGCGGGCATGGTCCCCATAGAGCCGATTATAAAGTTCAGGCTCTTTGCCTCAAGCGCCATGGCAATACTCGCGGCCATCTTCTTCTTTACCATCGCCGCCGGGCTTTATCCGGCCGTGAGGGCATCGCGCGTAACGCCCGTTGAGTCCATCAAATACTGAATGCAGGTTAATTCAAAAGGTGCTGTTGTGAGCGACGTAAAGATAGTCTCTCTTAAAGAGGTTACAAAGGTCTACGGAGCCGGCCCATCCGCCGTCGTTGCCGTGGACAACGTCACCTTCGACATTTCCGCCGGGGAGTTCGCCGCCCTCTCAGGCCCCTCGGGGTCGGGGAAGACCACCATCATGAACCTCATAGGGGCGCTCGACACCCCGACGAAGGGAACGGTCCTTATCGAAGGGAGGGACCTGTCAACGCTCTCAAGGACCGGGTTGTCGGTGCTACGCAGAGACCGCATCGGCTTCGTCTTTCAGGCCTATAACCTCATTCCCGTCTTTACCGCTTACGAGAACGCCGAATTCGTCCTCGACCTCCAGGGCGTGCCAGAGGGCGAGAGGAGAAGAATAATAAAAAGCATCTTCAGGGAGGTGGGCATAGAAGGGCTTGAGGACCGCCGTCCCGATGAACTTTCAGGGGGCCAGCAGCAGAGGGTGGCCATAGCGCGTGCCATAGCCTCGGAACCGGCCATCGTGCTCGCCGACGAGCCCACGGCAAACGTCGATTCGGCGGCCGCCGACTCCATACTCGACTGCATGGAAAGGCTCAACAGGGACAAGGGCGTCACATTCCTCTTCTCCACGCACGACCCGCGGGTAATCGCCCGCGCAAGGAGGGTTATACGATTAAGGGACGGTCATATAACGAGCGACGAGGTGACGGGTTGAAGAGGTCCACGCGCCTTGAGTTTTTTTTCTTCATCGCCGTCATCGCCCTTATCTCAATACTGCCCGCACGCTCCTTCGCCTTCTACGAATACAAGGGAGACGAAAACCAGCTCGAGTTAAAGGGCTTTCTCCGCCTTATAGGCGGGGTTAACTTGAACCCCGACAACAGGGCCTTCTACGAAAGGGAAACATCCACCTCAGCCGGTGTCGTTGGAAGGATACTCCTTGACGCCCGGGCAGGGCAGAAGGCGGCCTTTGAGCTCAACGCCTACGAGTTCACCTATTATTCCGGTATAGGCGCCGGTTCAACGGACTTTCTCGGCGTAACGCCGGGAAGCGCCGAGCGTTCTTCGGCCCTCTCCTGGGTCAATCATAGAAGTTCCGACACGGTGAATATCATCGCTGTCGACAGGTTGAACGTAAAGTTGAACCTTGACGACGTTGAGGTAATCCTGGGGCGTCAGGCCATAAACCTCTCTACGGCGATTTATTTCACGCCAAACGATTTTTTCGCCCCTTTCAGCGCCCAGGATTTTTTTAGAATCTACAAACCCGGCGTAGACGCCCTGAGGACCGTCGTCGGCCTGGGGCCGTTGAGCGAGGTCTCTTTAATAGCTGTACTCGGATATGAAACAGAGGCGGGCAGTTCCAACGGATGGAGTACCGAACCCTCCCTTAAGGACTCATCGGCCGTCATAAGGCTTTCCACCACCGCGCGCGACCTCGAATGGGCCCTTGTCGCCGGCACTGTAAGGGACAGAAATATTTTAGGTGGCTCTGTTCAGGGAGAGGTCTTACGTGGGGTGGACTTGAGGGTGGAGGGTCACTACGCCGTACCCGAGGACAACTCCCTCGACGCCTTTACGGAACTATCCCTGGGTCTCGCCCACACTTTCCCAAACGACTTCGACATAAAGGGGGAGTTCTTTTACCATGGCGCGGGCATAGGAGACAGGGATAATTACGGCGCATCTCTCTTTACCACTTCGTCGACGCTACCGTACCTTGCCAGGCAATACCTGGCCATTGGCGCGGGCTACAAGGTAAACCCTCTGCTCCGTGTGGACGGCGTGGCCATAATGAACCTCGTGGACCAATCGGCCCTTCTCGCCTTCAACGCCCTCTACTCGCTCTCCAACGAAAGCGAATTTTCTTTCAGCCTCATACTCCCCACCGGCCGGGAGACATCCACGGGCGCCTCGGCGATAAACTCCGAGTTCGGCCTCTACCCTGTCTCGGCCGTCTTCGAGTTAAGGGCCTATTTTTAGGGCAAACCCCGACGCCCCCTGCCGGGCAAAGGGCTCAACAAAAAACAGCGGGTCGGCGGCGTTAAAAAACTAATCGAGAGAGAGCCCCTTAATCCTGTCGAGAACGAACTCCCTTATCCGCCGCGGCTTAGGGAGGTCCCTTACCACCTTGCCGCCCTCCATGAGAGGGGTGAATAGACTTTCAAGCGCGCCTCCGCAGAAGCATTTTTCAGGCCTTTTGCCAAGGGGGATTACGTGCCTTTGAGCGCAGTCGCGGCACCTTAACAGGTCCTTGACGCCGGACCACTTGCCCCTCTTGGCTACCGGCTTGCCGTCCACCTCGATAATGTCCATGGAAAAGTCCACGACAGGCGCGTTGCTTATGGAGGTCCCAACGCCGAAGGCGTCGACAATGGGCTTTAGTTCCATCACCTCTTTTTCGTCAAGACCTCCGCTTGCGAAGAGTTTTACGCCCTTAAAACCCCGGAGGTCGAGCTCCCACCTTACCTCCTCGAATATGCGGTAAAAATCCCCCCTCCGCGTCGCCGGAGTGTCGAGCCTCACGGCATGGAGTTTTTTCCCCATCGCCTCGGCCACGCGAAGCGACTCGAACTTTTCGTCATTAAAGGTGTCTATTAGTGCAACCCTCTTTACCTTCCCGTCGATAACCTCGTCAAAGGCCTTTACCGCCTCCACGGTACCGCCCATGACGAGTATAAGGGCATGGGGCATGGTCCCAATGGGGTCCTCCTCTATAAGCTCGGCGCTCTCTATCACCGCGACGCCGTCGCAGCCCCCGATATAGGCGGACCTCTCTATCATGGGTGCGATTGCCGGGTGCATGCGCCTGGCTCCGAAACTCGAGACGAGCCTGTCGCCCGCCGCTACTCTGATGCGCGCCGCCTTGGTGGCCACGCCCGTTGCCTGGCAGATTAACCCCAGGAGCGCCGTCTCGAAGACGCAGAACTCCCTGTAAACCCCTTCCACCTCCATCACCGGCTCCCAGGGACAAAAGACCTCTCCCTCCTTCAGAGACCTTATATTAACGTCGCGCCCCTCCATGAGGCCGGCGACCTCTTCGATTCCCGCGAGCACGCCCCACGGGTAATGTCCCGGCAACTTCTTGGCGAAGAACTCGGCCCTCACCCTCGTGTCTATGCCCTTTGCCTCAAGGACCTCGAGGGTCCTCGCGAAATAAACGTCAGTGACCTTGCCCCCCCTGATGTCCTCAGGCTTTGCGATATGAAACATTTCCTTCCTCCACGTATGTTTTTTATGTCCTCATGAAAATACGCCCCCTGGGCACCTTTGGATGAAATAGTTTTATAAGCGCAAGGCCCGCCACAAAACCGCCGATATGGGCGAACCACGCAACGGACCCGCCGGAGCCCGAACTCAAAAGCTGGAACAGGAACCAGAGGGCGAGAAAAAAGACGGCCGGTATCCTCACCAGCGTCACAAAGAATATGAGAAAGATAAGGGTTATGACCTGAGCCCTGGGGAAGAGGAGCAAATACGCCCCAAGGACCCCGGCTATGGCGCCGCTCGCCCCTATCATGGGCATCTGTGATGACGGCCCTGTGAGCATTATCTGGGCGAAGCTCGCGATAAGGCCCATGAGCAGATAAAAGACGATGAACTTGAAGTGGCCCAGGCTGTCCTCTATGTTGTCTCCGAATATCCAGAGAAAGAGCATGTTCCCGCCCACGTGAAAGAACCCCCCGTGAACGAACATGGCGGTAAAGAGAGTAAAGGGCGGGGGCACGAGCGCCTTTACGCCTATATCGGTAAAATGCGTCACCTCGTAAGGTATGGCGGCGGTGGAGTAGATAAACCTCTCCATCCCCTTGTAGCCGAGGGCGATCTCATATACGAAGACCAGTACGTTTATAACTATTATGGCTATCGTAACATAGGGAAAGGTCTCTCTCGGCGTGTCGTCTTTTAAAGGTATCATGCGGACACCCTGGCCTTACGATGGGTCTGAAAAAATTTCCTCAAGGATTTTTCAAGGCTTATAATACATCAGTTCCCTGGCGTAGGGGGAGATAAAGGCGGTGACCCTTTCAACCTCCTTGAGTTTGAGGCGCATGAACGAGGCCGCTATCTCAACGTTCTCTTCCAGTTGCTCCACCGTGTCACAGCCTATGACGGCGGTGGAAAGGGGCTGGGTCAGGGCGTAACAGAAGAGGAGCTTTTTCGGGGCGTCGAGCCGCCCCCTCAAATAAACCTTCATGCCTACAATACCCATATCCTTTGCGCCGGCAATGGGCGCGACCTCGTCGATAAAAGGTTTGTGCGTCGGCTCCGCCGGGTTTACCGGGATAAGGACCGTGTCGAAGTCGAAGACCTCGATGCATTTTTTTATAACCGACGGCTCCTCGTGGCCGGTGACGCCCAGGAACCTCACATGCCCCTTCTCCTTCGCCTCGAGGAAGGCCTCGGCCGCCCCTCCGGGGCCGAAGATCCTCTCAACATCCTCTGTTGACCTTACGTCGTGTATCTGCCAGAGGTCGAGGTAATCCGTCTTCATCTTCTTAAGTGTCTCACTCAAGTGCTTTCGCGCGCCCTCCTTATCCCTTGCGTGAGACTTTCCGGCCAGAAAAATCTTCTCGCGCCTTCCTTTGAGCGCCCTGCCGTAATAAGTCTCGCAGCAATCATAAGCGCTGGCCGATTCCATGTAGTTGACGCCAAGGTCTATGGCCGTGTTTATGAGCCTGTCCGCATCGGCCTCTCTACCGTGTGTCCTCAGAACGCCCTCGCCGCCGAGACCGAGGATTGAGACCTCAACGCCCGTCCTGCCGAGCCTCCTTCTGGGTATTACCGCTATCTTTTTTTTCTCCGGCTTTTTAGCTGAATCTTCCATAGGGGGATTATAACAGTTTTCCCTTTTATGTAAAAAAAAATTTAACCTGCCGCCTTTAAAATCCGGCACCTTTAATAATTTCAAGGCGCGCAGCGACAAAGCCCCGTAAAAAAACAGGGAATCCGCCAAAGGCATAAAAAAAGCCTCCGCCTGTTAACAGCCGGAGGCAAGTGAGGTTATGGTATAAGAGTGAAGTTTGGAGAGGGGCGGACTCAGGCCTCCGCTGTGGATTTATCCACGGCCCTCTCGATAGGCAAAAACACCCTGAAGGTGCTTCCGCTGCCGAGTTCGCTCTCCAACTCTATGCGGCCGCCGTGGGCCTCGACGATGGCCTTGACAATGGAGAGCCCGAGGCCCGTGCCCACTGTAACGCCCCTGCTCAAGTCCGCCCTGAAGAACCTCTCAAATATTCTTTTCCTGTCCTTTTCCGAAACCCCCATGCCCGTGTCGGCTACCGTCACCACGGCAAAACCGTCCGCTTTTCCGATGGTTATGTCGACGCGGCCCCCGGGCCTGTTGTACTTGATAGCGTTCTCAACAAGATTTGAAAAGACCTCGGTTATGCCTTCGAGGTCGCCGTGAATAGTGATGCTCGGGCCTTGAAGGTTGACGGTTACCTTATTACACAGGGCGGACGGCTCGACAAGCCTCAAGACGTCCGAAAGAGTCTCTTTTATGTCAACCCTCACGTAGTTGAACTCCAGCGTCCTGCCGTCGAGCCTGGAGACCACAAGTATCCTGTTTATTATATCCCTCATCCTGTTGACCGTTGTGGCTATCTTCTCAAGCGCCTTTCTATAGTCCTCGGCGGACCTTTCCCTTCCAAGCACCACGTCGCAGTAACTCTTGATTACGGCTGTGGGGGTCCTCAGTTCGTGGGAGGCGTCGGAAAGGAAGTGCTTGCGCCTCTCAAAGGATTTTTCGAGACGGCCGAGCATGGTGTTGAAACTCGCGGCCAGCGGCTTTAGTTCCATCGGCGTCTTTCCCTCCTCTATCCTCTCGTAGAGGTTTTCCTCGGTTATCTGGCTTATCTTGGCGGAGAAAAACTTGAGCGGAACGAGGGCCCAGCCGGTTATAAACAAGATGCCGGCGGCGCTCAGGATAAAGGCGATGGGATAGATAATGAGGACTATGCGTCTGAAGGAGTTGAGGAGTTTATACGTACCCTCGAGCGTGTCCCCTGCCACGAAGATCAGCCTCTCTTCGTCGAAATGGATGGCCTTGGAGGCGATACGGAGAGGTTCGCCCTTGGGCCCGGTGATGGTGGCGTAATTGAATTGCCCCTCCGTTGGCACAAGCATGGGCAGCCGTGCGTTGGCCAGTCCGAGCGAAGGAGAGCGGGAAAGTATCTTACCCCTGGGCGAGACTATCTGATAGTAATGGCCGGAGAGCTTTACGGCGTACTCCCCCTTTGCCGACACTGAGAGTTCCTGCAGTTCGTGTTCGAGCTTGCCGTGGCTCTCCTCCACCTTGAGTATGGATGCGAGGAGTTCCACCTCGGACTCCATATGGTCGTCGATGAAACCTATGGCAACTCTTTCAAGCTCGTAGTACAGGAGTAATTCAAGCCCGGCGAAGACGACGGAGAAAATAATGAGGCACCAGATGATTATCTTTATCTTTATGGACTTGAACATGGAGTGTCAATATTATTCTTCCTTCAACATGTAGCCTGCGCCCCTTATGGTGCGTATCAACTTCTTCTCAAAACCCTTGTCGACCTTTTTACGCAGGTAGTTTATATACACGTCAACAACGTTGGAGTCCATATCGGTCTCCTCGTGATATATATGCTCCACTATATCGCTTCTGCTTACCACGGCGTTTTTATTGTAAGCGAGGAACTCCAGGAGCGCGTACTCCCTTGCCGAGAGTTTTATCTCCCTGCCGCCCCGCTTCACCTCGTGGCTTGCCGTATTTATCTCGAGGTCGGCTATCCTTATGACCGCCTCTTTCACCTCTCCCTTCCTCCTCATAAGAGACCTGAGCCTTGCCACAAGTTCGGCGAATTCGAATGGTTTTGTAAGGTAATCGTCGGCCCCTGTATCAAGCCCTTTTATCTTGTCCATGAGGGCGTCGCGCGCGGTGAGCAGTATTACCGGGGTCTTTATCCCCTTTCTCCTCATGGTGCTTAAAACCGTAAGGCCGTCGATAATGGGGAGCATTATATCGAGGACAACGGCGTCAACGGGATAGTTCTCGGCCATATACAGGCCTTCCTCCCCGTCATGGGCCGTGTCCACCACGTAGCCCTCCTCCTCGAGCCCCTGTTTTATAATGGCCGCCAGGTCTTTTTCGTCCTCTACAAGAAGTATCCTCATGGGTTCTACTCGCCTTTGGGCATATATTTGTTTCCGTGAACCATGGAAGAAAGGAGCCCCGTCTTCTCTTTTATCTCATGCACGATTATGGCGCCGAGGTGGGCGAAGATAAAGAATACTATGAAGAAGAAGCCGAACTCGTGGATCTCCTCCACGACGTCCTCAATCACCTCCAGCGCCGCGTGGCCGTAGCCGCTGAACAACCCCCGCCAGGGCTCGAAATGAAGTTCAATACCAGCCAGGGTAAGCCCCGTGATGAACTGCGAGATCAAGATGACGAATACCGCTATGTAAAAGAGCGACCCCAGGGGGTCGTGCCCCGGATACTTGGGCAGGGGACCCCTGAAAGCACCAAGATACCACTTTATCTTGTTAACTATGTAGCAGAGTCTCTCCCCTGTAAAGGGGTTGATATCGGACCACCTGGCGTACTTGTT
>BTQV01000060.1:0-8200 GCA_036986055.1 Thermodesulfobacteriota bacterium | reverse complement strand
GACCGCGTTGTGGCCACCATAGGCTTGAATGATATGATAATAGTGGATACGCCCGACGCCACGCTCGTATGCCCCAGGGACAGGGCGCAGGAAGTCAAGTCCGTCGTGGATGAACTTAAGAAAAAAGGTTTTGCAGAGCACGAGATCCATAAGACAGTAATAAGGCCCTGGGGCACCTATACGGTCCTTGAAAAGGGGCGGGGGTATAAGATTAAAAAGATATGCGTTGATCCCGGCAGGCGCCTGAGCCTCCAGCAACACAAAAGCAGGAACGAGCACTGGGTCGTTATAGCCGGGACCGCGAGGGTCCGCAAAGGCGACGAAGTCCTGGACGTCTCTGTGAACGAGTCAATAGATATACCAAAGGACGTAAAGCACAGGCTCGAAAACCCCGGAGAGGGACCACTTGAGATAATAGAGGTCCAGAACGGGGAGTATGTGGAAGAGGACGACATTATCCGCTTTGACGACGATTTCGAGCGGGATTGCGGTTAATTTTTTGTCGAGCCCTCTCCTGCACCCCACTGTGGCGTTCAACTCATTGTTTTTATTATTCTTTTTCAATGGACCCTTCATGCTTAAATAACTCTATATCCACTGGTATTGACCTTGAATCCATTGAGAGGCTGGGTAGCCTTATGGAGAATACCCCTTTTCTTAAAAGGGTCTTTACCGACGGGGAGATCCAATATTGCTTTAAGAGGAGGACCCCGCAAAAGCACCTCGCAGGAAGGTTCGCCGCCAAAGAGGCGTGCCTGAAGGCACTTGGCACAGGGCTTTCAGGAGGGGTTACGTGGACAGATATTGAGGTGGTGAATACCAATACCGGAAGGCCTGAACTCAAGCTCCATTCAACGGTCCGAAAAAACTTTCCACCCCGCAAAAAAATCTTTTTGAGCATCTCCTATTCTTCGGAGTTCGCTCTCGCCCTCGTTGCCATAGGATGAAGCACACCCCGCCGGATATCCAAAAAAATTTGACTTTTTAAGGAATTTCCTTGAATAATAGTCCGATTCGAATCCGAATATGAAGGGTTTTTAAGTTATGAGAGAGCGTGAAGAGTGGGGCTCAAGGATGGGGCTTATCCTCGCCATGGCGGGAAACGCCATAGGACTGGGTAATTTCCTCAGGTTCCCGGTTCAGGCCGCGCAGAACGGCGGCGGCGCCTTCATGATACCCTACTTTATCTCCTTTATTATCCTCGGCATACCGCTCATGTGGGTGGAATGGGGCATAGGCCGTTACGGCGGGACCATAGGCCACGGCACGGCCCCGGCCATCTTCGACGCCCTGTGGAAGAACAGGTTAGCCAAATATATCGGGGTGTTGGGGGTCTTCCTCCCCCTCGTTATACTCGTCTATTACACTTATATATGCTCATGGACGCTTTCATTCAGCTTCGCCTCGCTCTTTAACTTCTACCCTTCTCCAGAGTCCTCTCTCGGGCTTGCCACACCTGCGGAGTTTTTAAGGCCCTACCAGAATTATCTCGGCTCCTACATAGGGAGTTCGGGCGATGGGCTTTTACTTAAGCCCCATCCCATGGCCATAGTATTTTTTCTCGTCACGCTCCTTGTGAGCCTGTGGATACTGGCCAAGGGCATCGCCGGAGGAATAGAAAAGTTGAGCAAGTTCGCCATACCGCTACTCTTTGGTATGGCCCTCATCCTGTTTATAAGGGTTGTAACGTTAAAATCTCCCGTAAACCCGGACTTCAACGTGTCTATGGGTTTTTCTTTTCTCTGGGAACCGGACTTCAGCGGACTCCTGAGCGCGAAGGTATGGCTCGCCGCCGCGGGTCAGGTCTTTTTTACCCTTTCCCTCGGTATCGGCGCCGTCCTCACCTTCGCGAGTTATGTAAAGAAGGACGAGGACATAGCCCTTGACGGGCTGTCCACGGCGAGTCTGAACGAGTTCGCCGAAGTGGTCTTCGGCTCCACCATAGCCATCGTCTCTGCGGTGATATTCTTCGGCATGGACGGCGCCAGGGAGATAGCCGGCGGCGGGGCCTTCAATCTCGGATTCATAAGCATGCCTGCCATCTTCACCCATATGCCGCTGGGGCGGTTTTTCGGGTTTCTATGGTTTTTCCTCCTCTTTATCGCGGGCCTTACTTCCATTGTAGCGCTCTCTCAGCCCGTAATAGCCTTCCTTGAAGACGAGTTCGGCTGGTCGAGGAAAAAATCGGTTAGAGTGCTGGGCCTCTTTTTTGTCATTTCCACCTCTCTTCCCATCTTCCTCAGAGGGAGCCTCGACGAACTGGACTTCTGGGTAGCCACCTTCGCCCTCGTCTTCCTCGCCCTCTTTGAGATTATAATATTTTTCTGGATATTCGGGGCCGAGAGGGCCTGGGAGGAGATAACAAGGGGGGCGCATATAAAGGTGCCGAGGATCTTCTTTTACCTCATGAAGTACGTGACCCCGGCCTTCCTCCTGATAATCCTTGCGGCCTGGGTATACCAGCAGTTGCCCGAGGTCCTGCAAAAAGGCGGCACAGGGGTCTGGGGGGCGAGGGCGTTCCTGGCTGTACTTCTCCTCATCCATCTCATCGTGGTCAGGAAGGCGTGGAAGAAGAGGAGGGAGAGCCGGTGAGCGCACAGGGCTGGATATTCCTTCTTACATCTTGGGGCTTAGTCTCCGTTTTGGTCGTCTATTGCTTTTATACTCTTTTTAAAAAGTCCTGACCGGGAGAGCAAAAAGCCGGCATCACGGCTTCTTCATTTCCATCAACTCCACCCTGTTCCTGCCCTTTTCCTTGGCCTGGTAAAGCGCTTCGTCAGCCATGAGGAGGAGCGTTTTCCCGTCCCGGGCGTCTTTTTGAAGTGTGGCGACTCCGAGGCTCACTGTGACGCCCAACCGGGCCTTCACAGACCTTCTTATCCTCTCAGCGACGTTGCGCGCGCCCTTAAGGTCCGTGTCCGGCAGGAGCGCCAGAAACTCCTCGCCCCCGTAACGGCCCACAAGGTCTGTTTCCCTGAGGGCGCTTAAAAAGACATTGGAAATATCCTTTAGGATGTTGTCCCCTGCCACGTGGCCGTACGTGTCGTTATACTTTTTGAAGTAGTCTATATCCATCATGATGACGGAAAGGGGCGAGTTGGCCCTTCCCGAGAGGCCTATGCTCCTTTTCAGCTCCATGTCAAGGTACCGCCTGTTGGCTATGCCCGTAAGGGGGTCTTTGAGGGTCAGGTCTTTTGTCTTCTCAAAGAGCTTGAGGTTGCTTATGGCGATGCCCAGTTGATTTCCGATGGAACGGAGAATGTCCACCTTGTCCTCGGCGACGCGGACCCCGGCCGGGAGATAGAGGTACAAAACCCCCACGACCTCTCCCTTTGCCCTTAAGGGCACGATAATATGGCCGTGGTCCGTAAACCCGGGGTACTTTATGGTGTGCCGTTCATCATGGATGGAACTGCCGGAGTAGATGAGCTCGCCGGTCTTGGCGGCCATGCCGCAGAGGCATTCCCCCACGTGTAAGCCCTTATGGAGCTCAAGGAATTTGTTGGGATGCCCGAGGTGCGCCACGAGCTCCAACTTGTCTCCGTCTACGACAAATATGCCCCCGCGGCTTTCGAGTTTGAAGAGTTTTATATTGGTAATGGTCTTTAACGCCCTCAGGAAGAGTTCTTCCTTGTCCAGCGTGCTGCCGAGCACCTTTGATATCTTGTGCATCACCTCGAGTTCGGAATTTATCTCCTTTAAATCCTCACTCTGCCTCAGCATATCCTTTTCCGTCTTCTTCCTCGCGGTAATGTCGCGGATTATCGCCATGAAGACCCAGTCTTTCCCGGACCTTTGCGCTGAAAGGCTCAGTTCAAGGGGGAATTGCGAGCCGTCCTTTCTCTCGCCGGCCACCTCAACGGTTCTGCCCACGATTGTGGTTTTGCCGGTCTTAATAAACTTTTTGAAGCCCTCGGTATGTTTTTTCCGGTATTCTTCGGGAATAAGTTGTGTGAGCGCCATCCCCAGCGCCGCCTTCCTGGTGTGCCCGAACATCTCCTCCGCCGAGGGGTTCCAGAAGGTAATCCGCCCGCTCTTATCTGCGGAGACAACGGCGTCTGGCGTGGCGTTGAAGATGCTATCGATTTCAGCCGTCTTTTTTAAGACCCTATTGTCCATAGCCGTCTTTCCAATCTTTAAAGGTTTTCACGGCTGCGGTTCTTTGAAGTGTTTTTGTGGAGGTTGCTCTGACGCCCGGTTTGTCTAATGGGCGCTTATTTTACCGGGTGTCTGTCCTGAAGGTGTTTTTGTGCAGAGTCGCTCTGACGCCCGGTTTGTCTCAGGGGGCGTTTATTTTACCTGGTGGCCGTCTTGAAGGTGTTTTTATGCAACGCTGCTCTTGCGCCCCCTCTGTCTCAGGGGTTTTTTAATGCAACGCTACGCTTGTTGTATGGGGCCTGTGTCCAGGATGTGTTTTAATGGACGGGGGTCGGAGATGAGGGCCCTGGGCGGTTGATTATAAAAGGTATCATGCCTTGATAAAATGCCGTCTTGGACCGTTACAAGCCTTTTTAACCTATGTGTTATTATAGGGAAAATTTGTGAAATTGCAATAATGATGGTTACGGGCTGACCTTAACGAGGGGCTTGGGAAGAGGTTTTCGAGAAGTCGAACCCTTTGCCGGGGAAGTTTCGCCTGTCTCTTTTTGCGGCCCATGTTTCGCCGTATTTACGGACTGGAACATCCTGCCCTTGAAACCGCTTGAGGTATGCACAAAGCCGTCGGCCCCCACTACAACGCCTTCCACGTCCTTGAGCGATTCTATCAGACCAAGACCCTTCTCCGGGCCCAGGACGAATACGGCTGTAGAGAGGGCGTCGGCGATGGTGGGGTCTTTTGCGATTATCGTCACGCTCCTCGACCTCATGGCCGGGAAGCCCGTGGCCGGGTCGAGTATATGGTGATACCTCTTGCCGCCCTTCATGAAAAATCTCTCGTAGTCCCCTGACGTGGCGATGGCGCCGTTGTCAGCGAAGATCTCTCCGAGTAAGTCTTTTTCGTTCCTGGGGTCCTTTATGCCTATGATGAAGGAGGCTTTTTTAGCCCTCCCCCTGACGTCGAAGACAAACATGTCCCCGCCGGCCTTTATTATGGCGCGGGAGACCCCGTTTCTTTTTAACACCTCGGCGGCCCTGCCAACGATAAAGCCCTTTGCGAGCCCTCCGAGGTTTAAGGACATGCCCTTCTTTTTAAGCGCTACAGTCCCTGCGCCTTCGTCTACCGCCACCTCCCTGAAATTCACGAGGGGCAGTATCTTTTCGACCGCTTCCCTTGAGGGCACATATTTTTTTTCTCCGGAAAGGCCCCAGACCCCGGCCAGCGCACCCACGGTGGGGTCGAATGCGCCGCCTGTAAGGCGAGCGATACCGAGCGCCTCGTCCACAACGTGGATAACGTCTTTCGACGCCTTCACGGGCGCGCCCCCGGCGTTGCTTGAAATTCTCGACACCACACTGCCCGGCATGTAACTGCTAAAGACCTTTTCGAGACCCTTTATCTCCCCGAAGGCCGACTCGGCGGCCGCGTCAAACCTATCGCTGTCACCGTCCATTATGATGACTTCGACTTCTGTGCCCATGAGAATTTTTTTATAGACCGTGGACTCTCCCCTGATATCGTAGAAGAGAGAAGCGATGAAAAACGCTAAAATCATGGTCAGCAACACCATGTATACGATGAAATTCTTCGTTATCTTTCTTGGTGGATTGTTCAAGGTACTTACCTGGAAATAGCCTTTGAGATGATTAAAAAGGGATGAGCGGGGACTGCAGGCGGTCTCAATGGTACGGTCTCACTTTAGAAGATCATGGGGCCTAAAACAGGGGGGCGCTTCAACTGGCGGGGGTCAATTAAAATCTTCGTCCTCTGTTTCATGTCTTTCTACGATTCCGAATCCGATATCTTCTTCCACACCGCCCCTTATCCTCTGCTCGCGTTCGGCCTTTGACTGACAATCCACGCATGCCCGTGTAAAGGGCAGGGCCCTGAGCCTGTTCTCGGCGATGGGTTCTCCGCATTCCTCACAGGTGCCGTAGGAATTCTCTTGCAACCTTTCAAGGGCGAGTTCTATGTCGGCGAGTTTCTTCCTCTCCCTGTCGCCGAGCATGAGGTTCAGTTCGCGTTCGCGCTCCTTGCTTGCTATGTCGTATATGTCCCCTATCTCGTGCTTGAGGATGTTGCTTTCGCTGCGCACCTTCTGGGAGACTTCCTGAAGTATCTTTTTTTTGACCTCGAGGAGCGTTTGTGTCATCTCTTTTTTGAAGGAGATTTTTTTTGTGCCCCCGGGCTTTTTATTGGCGCTCTTTTTCGCGGCGCCCTTTGCCGCTACCTTCGCTGGCGCTTTTTTGGCGGTTCCAGCGGCTTTTTTTGTCGCAGCTTTTTTGGTTTTTTTCACAGCGGCCATCTCTTTTTATCTCTTCTCCATGATTCTTGTAAGACCTTACCCTAGGCGTAATGGGTAAGTATACAGCAATTTTTCATATTGTCAAGGCAAATATTTTCAAGATTTTTTCTTAAAAATCAAATAGTTGCAGGATTTGAAGGGGTCTTTTCATGGTAGGATGGCGTGTGCCCCGTCGTCAAATAAGGGGGTGCATTCGCTCCCCGGGGCCGCGGTAACTCGGAAACGGTTTGACAGGCCGCGGCGCATAACATAAAATTATCACTGAACGGATGCGGAGCCGGGCCATTGATTGGTCGGCTTTTTTACAAAAAACGCGAAATGTTCCACGTGGAACATTTCGCTCAACATCTGTCATTATGCAAAGGGAAGTTTTTGCCGGATTATTGGCTCTCCTCGAAGCAGGGATTTTTGTCGATAAAATGGATTTTGAGAAGAGATACGACGTTATAGTAATAGGTGGGGGGCATGCCGGCTGCGAGGCCGGACTCGCAACGGCGAGGATGGGGCTGTCTACCCTCGTTATTACCATGAACCTTGACACAATAGGCCAGATGTCCTGCAACCCGGCCATCGGCGGGGTTGCAAAGGGGCACCTCGTCAGGGAGATAGACGCCCTTGGCGGGGAGATGGCAAGGGCGATTGATGAGACGGCGATTCAGTTCAGGACGCTGAACCTGAGCAAGGGCCCTGCCGTGAGGTCCACCCGCGCACAGGCCGACCGGACGGCGTACAGGCTGAGGATGAAGTCCGTAATGGAGAATACCGGCAACCTCTATTTGAGGCAGGGGGTCGTGGAGGAACTTGTTGTTGGCAGCGGTCCGAAAGAAAGGTCTACGGTAAAGGGCGTGCGTTTAAATACGGGCGAGTTTTTCAAGGGCGAGGCCGTTATAGTGACGGCGGGGACCTTTTTGAGGGGGCTCATGCATATAGGGTTTAAAAAGATACCCGGAGGCAGGGCGGGCGACGGCGTCTCCGCGGGCCTCTCACTCTCCCTGAAATCCCTCGGTTTTACCCTTGGAAGGCTCAAGACAGGGACATGCCCCAGGCTCGATTCGAGGACAATAGATTTTTCGGGGGTGGAAGTCCAGGAGTTGCAAAAGCCCGGTGCGTTTAAACCTTTTTCCTTCAGTTCCCCGCCCTTTTCCCGGGAGCAACTCCCTTGCCACATAACGTATACCAACGAGTCTACACACGGGATTATCGCGGAAAACCTCGGCCGTTCACCCCTTTTCAGCGGTGAGATACAGGGCGCGGGGCCGAGATACTGCCCCTCTATTGAGGATAAGGTGGTAAAGTTCCCGGAAAGAAAGAGGCACCAGATATTCCTCGAACCCGAAGGTTACGACACCCGTGAGGTCTACCCCAACGGTCTTTCCACGTCACTGCCAGTGGATGTTCAGAAAAGGTTCTTGAGGACCATCAAAGGGCTTGAAAATGTTGAGATTTTAAGGCCCGGTTACGCCGTGGAGTACGACTTCGTCGACCCCGCTCACCTTAAATTAAGCCTCGAGACAAAGGCTGTGGAAGGGTTGTTTCTTGCCGGACAGATAAACGGCACATCTGGTTACGAGGAGGCGGCGGCCCAGGGTCTCATGGCGGGCATAAACGCGGCGCTTAAGATAAAGGGCGAAAAACCCCTTATCCTCGACAGGTCCGAGGCGTATATCGGCGTATTGATAGATGACATCGTTACAAAAGGCACGAAAGAGCCGTACAGGATGTTTACCTCAAGGGCGGAGTACAGGCTCCTTTTGAGGGAGGATAACGCCGAGTTGCGTCTCAGGGAAAAGGGTTTT
>BTQV01000059.1:0-8236 GCA_036986055.1 Thermodesulfobacteriota bacterium | reverse complement strand
CTATCCTTTGTCAGGATCGGCGCGGTACCCGTTATCATCGTCCTGCTTATCTCTCCTGGCAGGGATTTAAGTTTTGCCTCCGCCGTTTTCTTTATACTCGTCTCCATTACCGACTGGCTCGACGGCTACCTGGCGAGGTCGAGGGGTGACATCACCTCCTTCGGCAAGTTCATAGACCCGCTGGCCGATAAACTCATGGTAAACACCGCCTTTATAATGCTCATCCCGCTCGGCAGGATACCGGCATGGGTCGTAGCGCTTATCGTGGCCCGCGAGGTTGCCGTAACCGGGCTCCGGGCCGTGGCCTCCCACTCAGGCGTGGTTATCGCCGCGGGCAACCTCGGCAAGTACAAGACGGCGTGCCAGATAATAAGCCTCGTCGGCCTCATCGCCAATTATACTTTCTTCGGCATAAACTTCCACCTCGTGGGCATTGTTTTTCTCGTTCCCGCCTTTATCCTCACCCTCTGGTCCGGGGGCGACTACTTCGTGAAGTTTTTCAGGACCCATGAGTTAAGGGATGATTGAATAAAGAGATGAAAGACGAACGCCTCCATAAAATCAAACAATCGGTTTATTGTTATTGACAAAGATTTATAATAGGTTAAAATAAGTTTAAATAAACCACACCTCGAATACCACATCACGTTTTCCACCCCCCAACTCAAGACCCGTAAAAATGAAGATATCTCACAGGTTTAACCTTTACGTGGGAGGGGTCCTTTTTATCGGCCTTCTCATCCTGGGTTACATGAACTACATGGAGCACGACTCCCTGTTGAAAAAGATCGGGCTCAACGAGGCTCAGCGGCTCGGTAACGCCGTCTTCAGCGAGCTCTACACGTCCATGATGCTCGGCGGCGGTAGAAAACTGGACCGCGCCGTCATCAAAAGATACAAGGGTATAGATGGGGTTGAGGACATAAGGATAATACACGGGAAGATTATTGACAGGGATTACGGTACGGAGAGCGATGAAACACCGCTGGACGAGCTGGACCTCAGAGGGCTTAAGGGTGAGACGGTCTATAGTATTGAGAAGACGGCCGGGGGGCGCAAGGCCGTAAGGTTTATAATGCCGGTGAGGATAGAGCAGGGTTGCACGAGGTGCCACGACGCCCCCACGGGTACGGTGGGAGGGGCCGTCTCCATAACAGTCTCCCTTGAGAGGTACAGGGCGATTATCGGAAGGCATATGGACAACATGGTCTTATGGGGGGGCGGACTCCTCATGCTCGTCTCCCTTACAGGGCTCTTCGCGGTGCGCAGGAGATTCCTTGCACCGCTTAAAAAGCTTGAGGTTGGTCTCGGGGCCCTTTCAAGGGGAGACCTCGCTCACAGGGTGGATTTGAAGACGGGCGATGAGGTTGAGGACCTTGGAACGGCCTTCAACAACATGGCCCAATCCCTCCACACCGCCAACGCCACGCTCGGGGAGATGAATGAAAAATACGCCATGCTCGTGGAAATGGCCGCCGACGCCATCGTCGTCATAGAAGCCGAGACCATGAGGTTTGTCGAGGCCAATATGGCGGCCACGGTCCTTACGGGCTATACCAAGGAAGAACTCTCGGGGATGCGCGCCCCGGACCTCTACCCCGAGGAGATGCGCCCCGAGTACATAAGCAGGTTCAAGAGATGGGTCTTTGACGGCAAGGGTTACCTCCACGACATAGCCTGCAGGAAGAAGGACGGCTCCCTTGTGCCCGTGGACGTATCGGCCTCGCTCCTTGAGATAAACGGCAAGAGGCTCATTCAAGAGATATGGAGGGATATTTCCGAGCGTAAGGGTTTCGAGGAGAAGCTGAGGAGGCAGATTGAAGGCCTCGAGGAGAGGGTGAGGGAGAGGACCGCGGAACTTAATAAATCCTATGAGGAACTCGACGAGGCCTATAAGAAATTAAAAGTTTCCCAGTCTCAGATTATCCGTTCGGCGAAACTCGTATCCCTCGGTGAGATGGGCGCCGGCATCGCCCACGAACTCAACAGCCCGCTTGCGGGCATCCTCTCCATCGTCGAGGTCCTCATGATGCGGCTGGATAAGGGCGACCGCAACTACTATCTCCTCGAGAAGATAAAGGACGCGGCCGTAAGGTCGAAGTTCATAATACTTGACATGCTCACATACGCCAGACCCTTCAGGGGCGAATACTCGCCAGTCTTTATAAACTCCGTTATAAGGTCGACGCTTTCGCTCTTCGTCTCCGAGGTAAAGACGACGGCCATCGAGATAACCCTCGACCTCGACCCGGAGATACCGGCGGTCATGGGGTCCAAGGGCCAGCTCATGGAAGTCGTATTCAATATAGTAAAGAACGCCCGCGATGTGCTCGGAGGCCATGGCAGCATAACCATAACATCGAGGCCCGCGGACGAAGGAGGCTCGAATAAGGTCGTGGTGGAGGTAAGGGACTCGGGCCCAGGCATACCCGCGGAGATAAAGGACAGGATATTCGACCCCTTCTTTTCCACAAAGGACAAGGGCGGAGGGAAGAACGTGGGGCTCGGCCTCTCATTGTCACAGTCCATCGTCGAAGAGCACGGCGGCAGTATTGAGGTGGAAAACATAAAGGGCGGGGGGGCCTGCTTCAGGATAGTCCTTCCCGCGGCGCCGGAGAGGGAGGAGGAGGAAGATTGAGAGGCGCGGGGGTATCTGCGGTCAACGGGTTGATTCAGTAACAGTTTAATAAGCGCTTATTTTTTTCATGCAGTATCTGTGAAGGGAGGGTTGTGATGGCGGATTCAGGCCGGGAGGGTAAAAAGAAAAGGGTCCTTATCGTGGACGACGAGGAGACGGTGGGTATCGGCATGGCCGAGATACTGAGGGACGCTGGTTTTGACGCCACCTATGTGACAAACGGGAGAGACGCCGTGGACAACATGGAGGAATACCCCGCGGCCCTTGTCTTCATGGATATGATGATGCCGGGCATGAACGGGCTTGAGACCTTCAGGAGGATCAAGGAGGTTACGAGCGATGTAAAGGTCGTGCTATTTACGGGATATTTCAGGGACGTGGACAGGGCCATCTACCAGGGGGTCAAAGAGGGGATGATAGACATTTCCATAAGAAAACCTTTTTTCGCAGACGAGATTGTAAGGGCGGCGAAAAAGTACACCGCCGAGGCTTGAGCCTTTGAGTTCGTCGAGCCTTTTATAACGCCCGGTCCCGGCGCGTCCATCCAAAAATCTTTCGGATAAGAGAAATTCACCCGTCGACTGCCCGTAAAAATTCTTTTTTCCCATGCGGACTAATGCCCTTGACATGATGTTGTAATTTATATAATATTAGTGAGACAAAAATTGTCACAAACAACGGAATATGATGACAGACAGGCTCGGCGAGCTCTTACTAAAAGAAAAACTGATAACTTCCGAACAACTCCAGAAGGCCGTCGAAGCTCAGAAGGAGGGCGGCGGGAGGCTCGGATATAATCTTACAAAGCTCGGTTTTATCAGCGAAAGAGACTTGACCGTCTTTCTGAGCAAACAGTACGGCATACCCACCATAGATCTCGCCAATCAGGAAATAGACCCTGAGATTATCAAACTCATCCCCGAGGACGTTGCGAGAAAGTACCAGTTGATCCCCGTAAGCAGGACCGGCTCGGCCCTCGTCATCGCCATGTCCGACCCGTCCAATATCTTCGCCATAGACGACATAAAGTTCCTTACCGGTTACAACGTGGAGCCCATAGTGGCCTCGGACGAGGCCATAAGAGAGGCCATCGACAACCACTATGAGACGGCGGACTACGGCCTCGACGGTGTCTTGAGCGATATGGACGAAGAGGAGATGGAGATAGTTCAGGATGAGGAAGAGATAGACGTCTCTGACCTCAAGAGGGCCGTTGAGGAGGCCCCGGTCGTGAGGCTCGTCAACTTCATTCTCACCGACGCCATCAAAAAAGGGGTGAGCGACATCCATGTCGAGCCCTATGAAAAGATCTTCCGCATCAGGTACCGGATAGACGGCATCCTCCACGAGGTGATGAAGCCGCCCATAAAGCTCAAAAACGCCATAGCCTCGAGGCTCAAGATAATGAGCCAGTTGAATATCGCCGAGCGGAGGCTCCCTCAGGACGGCAGGATAAAATTGAAGCTGGGCAAGAACAAGGAGATGGACTACAGGGTATCGGTGCTGCCCACCCTTTACGGCGAGAAGGTCGTCTTGAGGCTCCTCGACAAGAGCAACCTCCAGCTCGACATGACGAAGCTCGGTTTCGAGAAAAAACCCCTCGGCGAGTTTATGGACGCCATACACCAGCCCTGGGGCATGGTGCTCGTTACCGGGCCCACGGGGAGCGGCAAGACAACGACCCTGTACTCGGCCCTCTCTGAACTCAACAAGACAGCCGACAACATCTCAACGGCCGAGGACCCCGTGGAGTTCAACCTCATGGGGATAAACCAGGTGCAGATGCACGAGGAGATAGGTTTGAACTTCGCCGCCTCACTGAGGAGTTTCCTTCGTCAGGACCCGGACATCATCATGGTGGGGGAGGTAAGGGACTACGAGACGGCGGAGATAGCGATAAAGGCCGCCCTTACAGGCCACCTCGTCCTCTCGACCCTTCATACGAACGACGCGCCTTCCACAGTAAACAGGCTGCTGAACATGGGCATAGAGCCTTTCCTCGTGGCGTCGTCAACGAACCTCATACTCGCACAGAGGCTCGCGAGAAAGGTATGCACCGACTGCCGGGAAAATGTTGAGATACCCGAGGCGACTCTCATTGACCTTGGCGTAAAACCCAAGGACGCGAAGAAAGCGGAGTGCTACAAGGGCAAGGGCTGCGCCACCTGCAGCGGCACCGGCTACAAGGGGAGGATCGCCCTTTACGAGGTCATGCCCTTTACCGAGACTATCAAGGAACTGGTCTTGAACGGCGCGTCTTCGGCGGAGATAAAGAAGGCGGCCATAGGCGATGGCATGAAGACCCTGAGGATGAGCGGCATAACCAAGGTACTCGAAGGCATGACGACCATCGAGGAGGTCTTGAGGGTAACCATGGCCGATTGATTCTCAACCTGCGCTCAGGCAGGTCTTAACGCGCCGGTGAGAGAACTCAAAGTTATGGATTCTTGTAACTTTTGTCCTAACATTTCTTGTTCAGATAATTTAACATCTTAGAAAAATACTTCATACGATTGAAGGCCGGGCGGCTCGCAGCCCGTGGAAAAGGAGAGGGTATGGACGCTGTAGGGGGCCATAAGTACAGCCTGCAGGAACTCTTGAAGATGCTCATAGACAAGGACGGCTCAGATCTTCATATCTCGGCCGGCTCTCCGCCGAGGATGAGGATAAACGGCGCGCTTACCGTGCTAGACGGACCGGTCCTCGGCGGAATAGAAACAAAGGCCCTCTGCTATTCTATTATTACGGACACGCAGAAGCAGAAATTCGAGCAGGAGAACGAACTCGATTTCTCTTTCGGCATTAAGGGGTTGAGCCGCTTCAGGGGCAACCTCCTCGTTCAAAGGGGAAGTGTCGCCGGTGTATTCAGGACCATCCCCTTCAAGATAAAGTCATTCAATGAGCTGGGCCTCCCTGCCGTTATCCAGCACCTGAGCAAGAAACCGAGGGGGCTTGTCCTTGTTACCGGCCCCACGGGGTGCGGCAAATCCACTACGCTCGCCTCCATGATAGACGAAGTCAACCAGCACAGGCCCGAGCACATCGTAACCATCGAGGACCCTATCGAATATCTCCACTCCTCCAAGACCGCACTTGTGAACCAGCGGGAAGTGGGTTACGACACCGACAGTTTCAAGAAGGCGTTGAAATACGTTCTCCGCCAGGACCCCGACGTGGTCCTTCTCGGAGAGTTGAGGGATACAGAGACCATAGAAGCCGCCCTCGCCATAGCGGAGACCGGACACCTGTGCTTCGCCACCCTCCATACGAACTCCTGCGTGCAGACCATGAACAGGATAATAGACGTCTTCCCCTCGCACCAGCAACAGCAGGTGAGGGCCCAGCTCTCCTTCGTCCTCGAGGGGGTGCTCTCACAGTTGCTCATACCCAGGGCCGACGGCAAGGGCAGGGTCCTGGCCGTTGAGATAATGGTACCCAACGCCGCCATAAGAAACCTCATAAGAGAGGACAAGATACATCAGATATATTCCCAGATGCAGGTGGGGCAGAACAAATTCGGGATGCAGACCATGAACCAGAGCCTTATGGAACTTTATTCAAAGAGGCTCATCAGCCTCGACGAGGCTATAGGCAGGAGCCAGGAGCCGGACGAACTCCGTCAGATGTTCGCGAACTCCGGCGTCGTATCCTCGAGTATGCCAATGGGCAGAAGGTTATAAGAGATGGCGACTTTCGTTTACAGCGGAAAGACCTCTTCGGGGGATTTCAAAAAGGGGCAGATAGAGGCCGCCAGCCTCGCCCAGGCCACCGCCTCCTTGAGGCGCCAGCAGATAATACCCATCTCAATCGCGCAGAAAAAGGGTCTTTTCGCGACCCTTAACAGCATAAACGTGCCCGGGCTCACTCAGGGTGTGACGACAAAGGACCTGGCCATCTTCTCGAGGCAGTTCGCCACCATGATAGACGCCGGTCTCCCCCTTGTGCAGTGCCTCGACATACTCGCCACCCAGCACGAAAACGCCCAGTTCAAGAAGACTCTCCTTGAGGTGAAGAACTCCGTTGAGGGCGGCTCCACATTCGCCGACGCCCTCAAAAAACACCCCAAAGTCTTTGACAGCCTCTATATAAACCTCGTGAACGCCGGTGAGGTGGGCGGCATACTCGATACCATCCTCAACAGGCTCGCCCACTTCCTTGAGAAGAATGAAAAACTCAAGAACAAGATAAAGGGCGCGCTCACCTATCCCGTCGTGGTCATAATAATAGCCATGCTCGTTGTGGCCGGGCTCCTTGTATGGGTTGTCCCCATATTCGAGGGAATGTTCGAGAACTTCGGCCAGGCCCTGCCCGCGCCCACCCAGGTTGTCATAGTGCTGAGCAAGTTCCTTCAGAACTTCTGGTACGTTATAATCGGGGGCATAGTCGTTACAGGCGTGGCGCTTAACAGGACATACAAGACGGAGAAGGGCCGGTTTGTGATGGACAAGATATTTCTGAAGGCACCGGTCTTCGGCGACCTTTTGAGAAAGACGGCCACGGCCCGGTTTACAAGGACGCTTGGTACGATGATGTCGAGCGGCGTGCCTATACTCGAGGCCCTCGAGATAGTATCAAAGGCCTCTGGGAACGCCGTCATAGAGCAATCAATCATGAAAGCCAGGGCGAGTCTCAGTCAGGGCAAGACGCTCGCCGAACCACTTATAGAGGAAAAGATATTCCCCGGCATGGTCACACAGATGATATCCGTGGGCGAGTCCACCGGGGCGCTCGACTCCATGCTCAACAAGATAGCCGACTTCTATGAAGACGAGGTGGACACGGCCGTCGACGCCATGACTTCCCTTATAGAGCCCATGCTCATGGTCTTCCTCGGCTTGGTGGTGGGCGGACTCGTTATAGCCCTGTACCTGCCCATCTTCCAACTCGCCGGAGTGGCGAGCGGCTGACGGAAGCTCTCAACATGGAACAGGCGACCCCGCCAAAAGCCCTTCAGGTAAAAGTCCTGACCATGATGTTCCTGAGGGCCGTCTTCGCCTTTGCCTTTCTCGGGATTACCACCTGGTTCCAGGTCAAGGAATATTCCTTCTCGCAGATAAACCTCTACCCGCTCTACGCGGTGGTGGTTACCATCGGGGTATTTACAATCCTCTACTCCGTGGCCCTCAAGCGTGTAAGGAACCTCCGGCGTTTCGTGTACGTGCAGGTTGCCCTCGATATAGTGCTCATAAGTTATATCGTTTACGTTACGGGGGGCATTGGGAGTTACCTTCAGGTGCTCTACCTGCTGAGCATTATTGGCAGCGCCATAATCCTCGGTAAAAAAGGCGGCTACTACGCGGCGTCTGTTTCGAGCATCTTCTACGGTGTCCTCATAGACGCCGACTTTTACGGTTTCCTCCCTGCCGGGCACAAGGTCTTCACCACTACCTTCGGATACACATGGGAGGAGGCCCTGACCACTGTTTCGACGAACATCCTCGCTTATTTCACGGTGGCGCTCCTTATCGGTTATCTCGCCGAGAGGACAGAAAGGTTCGAGAGGGAACTCGAAGAGAAGGGGATAGACTTTGAAAAACTCGAGAGGCTCAACAGGCTCATAGTCGAGAGCATTTCGAGCGGCATAATGACGCTCGACGA
>BTQV01000058.1:0-8278 GCA_036986055.1 Thermodesulfobacteriota bacterium | reverse complement strand
GGCCGGCACGCCGGGGCTTACGATAACGAGCCGGGCCTTTGAAAAATCCTCTTCCCCCGCCCCCCCTGTCTCGACCCTTACTCCCATGGCCGTCAGTTCCCCCGCGCCGGGTATATCTCCGAGGGGCTTGGCGTCAACGGCCACGACCTCGGCTCCTCTCCTTTTAAGGAACCTTGACACGGACAACCCCGTTGCGCCGAGACCGACGACGAGGGTTTTCAGCCCGACAAACCCTTTTTCGGGCCAGGGTGCTTTATGGCCTTTCATCCCGTTGTCCACGGCGGTCTTTGGGACCAGGTCTTCCATTTCTCTTAGAATCACCTTCTTCGCCCTACCTGAGTTTAAGCGTGCTTATGGCAACAAGGGCCAGTATTATAGATATTATCCAGAACCTTACTATTATCTTTGGCTCGGCCCAGCCCTTGAGTTCGTAGTGGTGGTGTATGGGGGCCATGGCAAAGACCCTCTTGCCCGTAAGTTTAAAAGAGCCCACCTGGAATATGACGGAGAGGGCCTCCACGACGAATATCCCCCCCACTATAAGAAGGAGCGCCTCCTGCTTCGTCAAAACGGCGAGGGTCCCGAGCGCGCCCCCGAGAGAGAGTGAACCCACGTCTCCCATGAATACCTGGGCGGGGTATGTGTTGAACCATAAAAACCCCAGACTCGCCCCCACCATGGCGCCCGCGAAGACGGCGAGCTCGCCGGCCATGGGCACGAACATTATGTTAAGATAATCGGCTATCTTCAAATGCCCGGCCAAATATGCCAGAAGCGTATACGTTGCGGCCGAAATCATCATGGGTCCTATGGCGAGGCCGTCGAGGCCGTCTGTAAGGTTAACCGCGTTGGACGTGCCCACTATAACGAATATGGCGAAGGGTATGTAAAGCCACTTGAGATCTATTACAACGTCCTTGAAAAACGGTATGGTTATCTCCGTGTCGAAGTTCATGTAGTAGATGAAGAGCGCGGCGGCCGTGGCCACTACGACTTGGGCCGTAAACTTTACCGCGGGCCTCATGCCCTTCTTGTTCCTCCTGACGAGCTTCTTGTAATCGTCTATAAACCCGATGAGCCCCATGCCCACCGTCACGAAGGTTAATAGCCAGACGTATTTGTTCGCAAGGTTCCCCCAGAGCATTACGGTGAATATGACCACGAGGAGAATCAACGTCCCGCCCATGGTGGGCGTCCCCTCCTTGTTCACATGGGTGGGGGGGCCGTCTTCCCTGACGACCTCTCCTATATTCATCCTCTTGAGCCTCGTGATAAGATAAGGCCCCATGATAAGACTCAAAACCAGCGCCGTCACTGCCGCGTATATGGTCCTGAAGGTAATATATTGAAAGACGTTGAATATCGTATGGTACTTCGCAAGAGGAAATAAAAAGTAATAGAGCATTTATACCGACTTTCAGCAACAGGCCTGTTTTAAGGCGTCGCGGCCGAGAAGGCCGCTTACGACTTCTTCAAGCCCCGCCGCCCTCGACCCCTTTACGAGCAGGACGTCGCCTTCTTTAAGTAAATCTCCCTTGAGGGCCGCAAGTGCCCCCGACTTGTCAACAAAACTGTATGCGCGCGCCGGATTGAAACCGGCTGAGACCGCGCCGTCAACGATCGCGCCGGCCCGGGACCCGACGGCCACGAGGATATCGACGCCCGCCTCTGCCGCGAGCCTCCCGGCCTCCCTGTGGGCGTCCCCGGCCCCGTCTCCGAGTTCGTGCATGTCACCTAAAACGGCCGCCTTCCTTCCGGGGGCGCTTCCGAGCACCCCGAGGGCCGCGGCCACGGAGACAGGGTTGGCGTTGTATGTATCGTCGATAATAACGAGGCCCCCGCCCCTTAAGACCTCCACCCTTCCCCTTACGCCCGTAAAGGACGAAAGCCCGCCGCATATGTCGTCAAGGTATACGTCCAGGGGAAGGAGCGCCGCTATGGCGGCGGCGGCGTTTATGATGTTAAAGACCCCCGGCACACGGAGCCTTATCTCAACGGACTCGCCCCGGATGGAAAACATGGCCGTTGAGCCGGTTAAGTCTTCATCCACCTTGAAACCCTCTACCCGTACATCGGCCTCCTTCTCCATGGAGAAGGTAACGGCCCTGTCGAAGAGACCCGTTGCCGCCGCTACGGTGAATTCGTCATCGAGGTTTACGACCCTGAAACACTCCGGGCCGGGGGCATGGAAGAGTTCGCCCTTGGCCTCAGCCACGCCTTGAATGCCCCCGAGCCCCTCCATGTGGGCCGCGCCTATGTTCGTAAGCAACGCCACGTCGGGGTCGGCAATCTCCACAAGCCTTTCCATCTCCCCCGGTACGCTTATGCCGAGTTCCACGACGGCGGCCCTGTGGGTGGTGTTAATCCCCGAAAGGGTGAGCGGCAGGCCAACGAGGTTGTTCCTGTTGCCGCACGTCTTTAATACGGGCCTCGACCTTTCCAGTACCGCGGCTATCATCTCCCTGGTGGTCGTCTTTCCCGAACTTCCACTGACGGCGATTAAGGGAACCCTCGTCCGTCTCCTCAAATAGGCGGCCGTATCGCCGAGGGCCTTGAGCGTATCATCGACAAAGAGGGTGTTCAGAGCCCCGGAGATATTCACCCCGCCCGTTCTCTCAACGACAACCCCCGAAGACTTCCTGAAAAAGGCCTCTCCAACGAATTCGTGGCCGTCGAAGTTGGGCCCCCTGAGAGCGAAAAAGACCTCTCCCTCCCTTAATGTCCTCGTGTCAACGGAAATGCCCGCGGCAGTGGTCGCCGCCGGGTTCTCCCTCAATACGCCACCCGTTGCTTCTTCGAGTTCCTTGAAACCAATCATGCTAATACCCGCTCATTGATGTGATGGCGTCTCCAAGCGCCCGGGAGTCTTCAAAATACAATTTCTTCCCCGCCACTATCTGGTAATCCTCGTGCCCCTTTCCGGCCAGCAGAACCGTATCGCCGGGACGCGCCATTGAGACCGCCTTTTTTATAGCCTCTCCTCTGTCGGGGATGACCATATAACATTTACGGCCTTCATCGAGTTTTTCAATGGTAATCTCGCCGGGGTCAAACTTCCTGACCCCTTTTATCCCCGATTCTATATCACTTATTATCTCAAGGGGGTCTTCGTCCCTGGGGTTGTCCGACGTTATGACGGTGATATCGGAAAGCGCCGTGGCGGACGCTCCCATGAGCGGCCTCTTTTCCCTGTCCCTGTTTCCCCCGCATCCGAAGACGGTGATAATTCTCCCCCCGGTTATTTCCCCCAAGGCCCGGAGGGTCCTCTCGAGGGCGTCGGGCGTATGCGCGTAATCCACATAGGCGTTGAAAAAAGGGGGGTCGCCCGGCCCGCCCGCGGTAATCTTTTCGAGCCTGCCCGGAACACGCTCAAGGGCAGCAATACCCCTTTCAATGGAGCGCGGGTCAAGACCGATGGCACAGGCGGCCGCAACGGCCGCGAGTATGTTCCTCAAGTTGTATTCGCCAACGAGCCTCGAGGATACGGCAATTGTCCCCACGGGGGTAATGACGAGGGCCTCTATCCCCTCGGCCGTAAGTTTATGCCCGAGAGGATGGACGTCGGCGCCCGTTTTAAGGCTGTAGTCAAGTCTTTTTTCGGCGGGTATCTTCATCGCCCATTCGTCGTCGGCGTTTATTACGGCCATGCCCGTGCCTTCCTTCAAGAGACTGAAGAGAAGGGACTTGGCCTCGAAATATTGTTCCATGGTATTATGGTAATCAAGGTGCTCGTGGGTCAGGTTCGTGAAAAGAGCCGCGTCGAACCTGCATCCGTTGACCCTTTTTTGCGTAAGGGCATGGGAAGAGACCTCCATGGCGCAGTGGGTGACACCGGCGTCTTTCATCTCCCGGAGCATACGCTGGAGCTCGGGGGCTTCTGGCGTGGTATGGGGGGCGGAAAAAGTCTTTCCGCCGTATCTGTAATTAACAGTGCCTATTACTCCCGAACAAAACCCCGACTCCTTGAAGATGGACTCCAGAAGATAAGTCGTCGTCGTCTTTCCGTTGGTGCCCGTAACCCCGACGATTGTCATGGAAAGGGCGGGGTCGCCGTAAAGGCGGGCGGCGAGCGCGGAGAGGGCCTCTCTTACGTCGGCGACGATTACCTCGGTTACGCCGGCGGCCTCAAGGTCCGCTTCCGACGGCCTTTCAACGAGAAGGGACGAAGCGCCCCTTTCAACGGCCTCTTTTACAAAGGAGTGCCCGTCGACGTTCAGGCCCGGGACGGCCGCGAACATGACCGCTTTCGAGCCAGGGGCGATCTTTCTCGAATCATGGAAGATCTCCCTTATCTCCGTATCTTGAGGGCCCTTCACATTACAGCCCGGCAAGACTTCTTTAATTTCCCTTATATTCATATCTCAACCCGCCCAAAAAGGCTCAAAACCGCTCACCCCGGTTAAGGGTAACAGAAAAAAACCCACAACCAGGTGATTTGTGTCTGTTATCACTAAAAAATATTTCACGATGGGAAGACCGCGCCCGAGACCAGAGAGAGGAGTGCAAAGGTGGGCAGAACCCTTCTATTTCAGAGAAATATTTTCTCACAACCACCCCCATCTTTCAAACAGGTTTTTCATTAAATAACGCGGGCTCATTGAAACCATACCGAAACCACGCCTTTGCGCCCTATCTTCCTGCCCGCGGCCGGCCTCTGCCTGACGGCCACACCGCCGCCTATGACGTCAACGTCAAGGGAGTCCTCCATGGCCATACTCAGGACCTTCCTCACGGTCTTACCCCTGTAATCGGGAACTAAACCCGCGCCCCTCTTGGTCGTCTTAACCCTCGTTAATTTCAGGGTCTTTTTTACAGGGCCTGAGCTCCGGACCGAGGCCTCCGAGGCCTCGCCTTCGGGCGAATCAGCGAATATGCCGAGGTAGGAAAGAGACCTTGAGGCTATCTCGCTGAATACAGGCGCGGCTACGGTGCCGCCGTAGTAATCCAGCCCCTTGGGACTGTCGATGACGACGAGTACGGCGAGTGCCGGGTCGTCGGCGGGTACATAGCCGAGGAACGACGCCATGTAGGAATTTTTAAGATACCCGCCCTTTTTAAAGTCGGGTTTCTGTGCCGTGGCTGTCTTGCCGGCTACGCTGAACCCCTCGACAGCTCCCTTCTCACCGGTGCCCCCGGGGCCCACGACCCCCTTGAGGATACCGGTTATGGTGCGGGCCGTCTCCGAGGAGATGACCCTGCGGACTATTACCGGGTGGTTCTCCTTGATAACTCCGCCGTCGGCGCCTTTAATCTCCTTGACGGCGTAAGGCTTCATCAAATATCCACCGTTGGCCACGGCCGACATGGCCGTTACCAGTTGAACCGCGGAAGAGGAGATGCCCTGCCCGAAGGACATGGTATAGAGGGTCACGCCGGACCAGTCCCTGTAATCACGGAGCGAGCCGGACGTCTCTCCCGGCAGGTCCACCCCCGTCTTATCGCCGAAACCGAAGTTTTTGAAAACCCTGTAAAGCCTCTTCTCCCCGAGTTTCTCCCCGATCTTCAACGCCCCTATATTGCTCGAATATTTTATAATCTGCGAAACAGAGAGCCAGCCGTGCTTGGTATGGTCATGAAAGACCCTGTCGGCGACCCTGAAACTTCCGTTCTCGCAAAAGAAGATGTCGTTGGGCTTTACCACGCCCTCTTCAATGGCCCCTGCGGCCAGAAAGACCTTCAGCACCGAACCAGGCTCAAAGGCGTCTGTTACAGCCTTGTTGCGCCACGACGCCGCGGAGTATTTCCTGAACCGGTTGGGGTCGAAGGTGGGCATATTGGCCATGGCGAGTATTTCGCCGGTCTTCGGAGACATGACCACAGCCATGCCGCCGCTGGCCCCGTGCTTCTCAACGGCGTTCTTAAGGGCCTTCTCCGCTATATACTGGATCGTCTTGTCGATAGTGAGCTCCACGCTCATCCCCTCGAGAGGCACCTCCCTGTCCGTATCCCCGAAGAGTATGAGCCTTCCCGCCGCGTCCCTGCCGCCCACGACCTTCCGGGACATGCCGTCGAGGAAATCGTCGTAATAGCGCTCCACCCCCTCAAGGCCCACGGAATCCACGCCCATAAAGCCTATGAGATTGGAGGCGAGTTCCCTGTTCGGATAATAACGCCTGCTCTCGTTTATTATCCCAACGCCGTCCATCGCCCTTATCTCTTCCATCTCTTTTTCATCGAGGTCGACCTGGCGTCTGAGCCACACGAAGTTTCTTTTTGATTTCAACTTGCTCTTTATAGCGCCGGCGCTGACGTTCAAGACCCTTGAAAGCCGTCTCGCCGCAGCCACGGGCCTTTTTATCTTTTCGGGCTGGGCGTAGATGGAAGCAACCTCAAGGCTAACCGCGAGCTCCCTTAAATTCCTGTCGTAGATCTCTCCCCTCTTGGACTGGATGTTTATGGTCCTCAAGTGCTGGCTGGAGGCGATCTTCTTGAGTTTCGCGCTGTCTATCACCTGGAGTTGAAAGGCCCGAAGGAAGATGGCCGAAAAGAAGGCGAGGAAGAAGAAGAATACCAGGAATACGCGGACCTTTAAGAATGACCTTTTCTCTTTTTTCATCGGACCCTTATAATCTGCCTGCCAGTTGGATGGACGAGGCCGAGTTCCCTCGTCGCTATCCTCTCGATCCTCTCGGGGGATTTCAGTTTCATGAACTCCACCCTCAGGCGGCGGTTCTTTTCAAGGAGCACGTTCCTTTGAGCGTTAGCCCTGGATATCTCGTAGCCCGTACTCACCACCGTGAGCCTGCACCATATGAAGATGAAGAGAACGCCTATGAGGACAAAAGAGACGAGTACGGCGGTATAGAGGAAACCCATGTCGCGCAGGTTGCGCCTCGCCTTCACCTCCTGAGAGGTGAGGACGCCGTGAAACCCCGGGTTCTTCGAAAAGGTATGCGCCATATTCATCCACCACCTTTAAATCCTTGCCTTACGAGTCACAACTTCTCAACGGCCCTGAGTTTGGCGCTCCTGGCGCGCGGGTTTTCTTCTATCTCCGCGGCGCCTGGCGGGACCGCCTTTTTAGTAACAATCCTTGCCGACGGGGTCTTGCCGCATACACACATGGGTATGCGGGGAGGGCATACGCACCCTGCGGCGGCCCTTCTGAAGGCGTCTTTTACCAGCCTGTCCTCAAGGGAATGATAAGAGATGACGACGAACCTGCCGCCGGGGCTCAACACTTCCATTCCCCCCTTCAACCCCCTTTCGAGGTTTCCGAGTTCGTCGTTCACGGCTATCCTCAGGGCCTGAAATGTTTTTGTGGCGGGGTGAATCCTCCTTGGATGGAATTTTTTCGGTACGGCCGCCGCCGCTATCTCCGCCAGCTCCGCCGTCGTCTCCACCGGCTTCTTCTTCCGTGCCTCTACAATGGAACGGGCTATGCGCATGGAAAACCTCTCTTCACCGTATTTCCACAATATGGCCGCCAGATCCTTTGCCTCAAGGTTGTTCACAAGGTCGCGGGCCGTAAGTTCCTGCGTCGTGTCCATCCGCATGTCGAGCCGTCCATCGAAACGGAAACTGAAACCCCGGCCCGGCTCTTCAAGTTGATGGGAGGAGACGCCGAGGTCAAGGAGTATGCCGTCCACCTGTGCGAATCCAAGGTCAGTCAAGACCTCCTTCAAGGCGCCGAAATTTTCCCTTACGAGAAAGACCCTCTTGCCGTAAGGTTTTAACGTTTTTTCAGCGGCCGCGAGAGCTTCCTCATCGCGGTCAAGGCCCACGAGGACCCCGCCAGGGGACGTGGCCTTCAATATCTCAAGCGCGTGTCCTCCGCCCCCCACCGTGCCGTCGACATATATGCCGTGGCTGCGGCAATTGAGAAAACGGATTACCTCGCGCACCATTACGGGCCGGTGCGTGAACTCCATGGTTAAAGCCCCAGGCGCTCAAGGGTATTGGCGATTTCTTCGGGAGAGACCTCTTCCTCGGCCTTATCCCAGAGCTCCTTCGACCATATCTCTATGTGCCTGAAGGCCCCTATCAAGACCACGTCGCGCTCGAACTTCGCGTAGTCCCTCAGGGCCTGCGGTATAAGTATCCTTCCCAGTTTATCTATGGAGCAGTCCGAGGCGCTTGAATAAAAGAACCTCAGAAAGGCGCGCGTATCCTTCTTGAACTCGGCAAGCCCCGCTATCTTCTCTTCGAGCTTCTGCCACTCGGCGAAGGGATAGGCTATGAGACACCCGTCATAGGTAGTCACGACGAGGCGGGAATCATAACGCTCGTTAAGGGTCTCTCTTATCCTCGAAGGCACGCTGAGCCTGCCCTTTGAATC
>BTQV01000057.1:0-8281 GCA_036986055.1 Thermodesulfobacteriota bacterium | reverse complement strand
TCCTTTAAAAGGACGTTGAAGGATTCCGGGAGCGTGGGCTCCAGGTTGTACCTGCCCGTAACAATGGATTCATACATCCGTGTCCTGCCCGGCACGTCGTCGGACTTGACGGTGAGAAATTCCTGGAGGCTGAAGGCCGCGCCGTAGGCCTCCATGGCCCAGACCTCCATCTCTCCGAGCCTCTGACCCCCGAACTGCGCCTTCCCGCCAAGGGGCTGCTGCGTGACGAGCGAATAGGGGCCCGTGCTCCTTGCGTGTATCTTGTCGTCCACAAGGTGATGGAGTTTCATCATATACATCATCCCCACCGTAACTTCCTGCTCAAATGGTTCGCCCGTCCTCCCGTCATAGAGCACCGTCTTGCCCGTAGAGGGGAGTCCGGCCAACTCAAGGACCTCTTTAACGCCGCTCTCCATGGCGCCGTCAAATACGGGGCTAGCCATGGATACGCCCTTTGTAAGCTTCACGGCGGCCATCCTCACCTCTTCGTCTGAGAGAGCGTTTATGAACCTGGTGAAATCCGGTGTGCCGTAAATCTTTTTCATCCAATCCCTCAGCGTATTTACGCTCGAGTCCTTCTCAAGCATATCAGCGATGGAGCTTCCAAGGGCCTTTGCGCCCCAGCCGAGGTGGGTCTCCAGTATCTGACCTATATTCATCCTCGAAGGCACACCCAGGGGGTTAAGCACTATGTCCATGGGTGTGCCGTCGTCCATGTAGGGCATATCCTCCTCGGGGAGTATCCTCGATATAACGCCCTTGTTCCCGTGGCGTCCCGCCATCTTGTCTCCCACCGAGACCTTCCTCTTCATGGCGATATAGACCTTTACCATCTTTATTACCCCGGGAGGGAGTTCGTCGCCGCGCTTCAACCGGCCGATCCTGTCCTCGAAGATCATATTTATAAGGTCTATCTGCTCGGAGAGGTTGGAAAAAATCTTATTCGCCTGCTCAGCGGCCTTTTCATCGGCCGGGACGAGTTCGGTCCATCTTTTTTGAGGGATGGAATCAAGCACATCGGCCGTAATGACCTTGCCCCTGGCTATGAGCACGGCGCCCTTTTTGTCGGTTAAGCGCACGTCCGACTTCTTGTTCAAAAGGAGCCCTCTTATGCGGCTGTAGGCCGACCCCTTGACTATATCGATCTCGTCGTCCCTGTCCTTTATAAGGCGCGCCATCTCCCTGTCCTCTATGGACTTGCTCCTCTCGTCCTTTTCAGCGCCCTTCCTGGAAAAGACCTTGGCGTCTATAACAACGCCGTCTATCCCCGGGGGGACCTTTAAAGACGTGTCCTTCACATCCTCGGCCTTCTCGCCGAAGATGGCCCTCAGGAGTTTTTCCTCGGGCGAGAGCTGTGTTTCGCCCTTGGGCGTAATCTTACCCACGAGTATATCGCCGGGGGACACCTCGGCGCCTATCCTCACTATCCCGCTCTCATCGAGGTTCTTCAGCGCGTCCTCTCCAACGTTTGGTATGTCTCTGGTTATCTCCTCTTTGCCGAGCTTGATGTCGCGGGCCACTATCTCAAACTCCTCTATATGGACGGACGTGAATACGTCCTCCTTCAGGAGCCTCTCGCTTATGAGTATGGAATCCTCGAAGTTATACCCGCCCCACGGCATGAAGGCCACGAGGACATTGCGCCCCAAGGCCAGTTCGCCCTCGTCGGTGGAAGGTCCATCGGCTATCACCTGGGACGCGACGACGTCGTCGCCCTTCTCCACTATGGGTTTCTGGTTGAAGCACGTGTTCTGGTTGGACCTCCTGAACTTGGTGAGGTTGTATATATCCACTCCGCCGGAATTGTTCCTTATGACGATGCGCGTGGCGTCCACGCTCTCCACCACCCCGGCGCGCCTTGCCAGTATTGCCACGCCAGAGTCCCTGGCAACGACACTCTCCATGCCCGTGCCCACGAGCGGGGCGTCGGTGGACAGAAGAGGTACGGCCTGGCGCTGCATGTTGGAACCCATCAACGCCCTGTTGGCGTCGTCGTTCTCAAGAAATGGTATGAGGGAAGCCGCCACACTTACGAGCTGGTTCGGGGAGACGTCCATAAAGGTCACCTCCTCGGCCCTGGCCATTATAAACTCACCGCCCTGTCTCGACGAGACGAATTCGTTTATGAACTTGCCGTCCTTGTCCATGGGGGCGTTGGCCTGCGCTATTATCTGGTCCTCCTCGTCGAGGGCGGAAAGGTATATTATCTTATCGCTGACGTGGCCGTTCTTAACCTCCCTGTAAGGCGTCTCTATGAAACCGAAGTCGTTTACACGGGCGTAGGTGGACAGCGACACTATAAGACCGATATTTGGCCCCTCGGGGGTCTCTATGGGACATATCCTGCCGTAATGCGTGGCATGGACGTCGCGCACTTCGAACCCCGCCCTCTCGCGCGTCAGCCCGCCAGGGCCCAGCGCCGAGAGCCTCCTCTTGTGCGTTATCTCCGAAAGGGGGTTTGTCTGGTCCATAAACTGTGAGAGCTGGCTCGACCCGAAAAACTCTCTTATCACCGCCGTAACGGGTTTGGGGTTTATAAGGTCGTGGGGCATGAGGGTCTCGAGTTCCCCGAGGCTCATCCTCTCCTTTACGGCCCTCTCCATACGCAAAAGCCCTATCCTGTACTGGTTCTCAAGGAGCTCTCCCACCGACCTCACACGGCGGTTGCCGAGATGGTCGATGTCGTCCACCGTGCCTATGCCGTTACGGAGATTGACGAGGTAGTGCACCACTTCGAGTATGTCTTCCTTGCGTAGCGTGGTCTTGTCTATGGGCACGTCAAAACCGAGTTTACGGTTCAGCTTGAGCCTGCCGACGCGGGAAAGGTTGTACCTCTCGGGGTTGAAAAAGAGGGAATGGAAAAATGTGTTGGCCGTCTCGGCGTTGGGCAGGTCTCCGGGCTTGAGCCTCTTGTATATCTCGACCCTGGCGTTAAGGGTCATATTCGTGGTGAGGTTGTCGGGGTTCGCCTTCCTGTAAGACGTGATGAACCTCGACTCCTCAGACCCTATCTTGTCGTTCATGAGGGTCTCCCTGAAAAAGGCGCCCACGGCCTCTATCAAAAGGAGCCCGAATGTCGTAATATTGCGTCTCGATATCTCGTCGAGTTTTTCCCTTGTAAGGGGCTGGTTGCACTCGAGAACGACCTCGCCCGTCTCCGGGTCTACTATGTCCTTGGACGCGACGTGGTCTATAATCTCCTCGGCCTCTATGGGTATCTTCTCTATGCCCGCGTTCAAAATCTTTTTTACCACGAGCTTCGTTATCTTCCTCTCGGCCTTTACTATGACCTCGCCCGTAGCCGGGTCCTTTATCTCGCAACTCGCCTTCTGTCCGAGGAGGTATTCCGGGGCCACGCGCTTGAAGATATTCCTGCCTTCGATGATTATCTCATCGGCGGGGTAGAAATAATTGAGGAGTTCCTCAACAGAGTAGCCAAGTGCCTTCAATAGTATGGTGGCGGGCATCTTGCGTCTCTTGTCTATCCTCACATAGAGCCAGTCCTTCTGGTCGAACTCGAGGTCGAGCCATGAGCCGTGGTAGGGTATGACCCTGGCTGTATAGAGGGTCTTGCCGAGGACCCCCTTGGGCTTTTCGAACTCGAAGAAGACGCCGGGGGAGCGGTGGAGCTGGCTCACGATTACCCGCTCGGTGCCGTTTATGATGAAGGAGCCCGTCTCGGTCATAATCGGTATCTCGCCGAAGTATACCTCCTGCTCCTTTATGTCGCGCACGCTCTGGGCCCCTGAGTCGGGGTCGCGGTCCCACATGATGAGGCGCACGAGTATCTTTATGGGCGCGGCGTATGTCATCCCCTTCTGGTGGCACTCCTCCACCGTGTACTTGGGTTCGAGAAGGGTGTACTTCACGAACTCGAGTGAGGCGTTCCCACTAAAACCCTTTATGGGGAAGGCGGTCTCGAAAACGTCCTGAAGCCCCACGTGCTTTCTATCCTCGGGGCCGACGCCGCTCTGAAGAAACTGGTCAAAGGACCTTTGCTGGACCTCTATAAGGTTAGGGATGCCTACGACCTTGCCTATCTTAGAGAAATCCTTTCTTAAAAATTCTCCGTTCCTTAAGTAATTGGCGGCCATTATAAAAAACTCCTTTTTAAAACCCTTTAAACGAAGCGCCCGCAGGGGTATCCTGCGGGCATATCCTTACGGTTTTATCCCGTCATATAAGATTTTACTAAAAATGCCATCTCTTAAAAACCCGTAGGCGCCGGCCCGAAGGGCCGGCCCCTTTGTAAGTTACGATACGCCGCCCTTATGGGCGGCAATACTACTGTATTTCCACTTCGGCGCCTGCGGCCTCAATCTGCTTCTTTATCTTTTCGGCCTCTTCCTTGGAGACACCCTCCTTCACGGCCTTTGGCGCGCTCTCCACGAGGTCCTTCGCCTCTTTGAGACCAAGCCCGGTTACGGCCCTCACCTCTTTAATGACCTTTATCTTCTCCGAGCCGAATGACTTGAGGATGACGTTGAACTCAGTCTGCTCGGCCTCAGCCGCGCCGGCACCGGGCGCGCCCGCCGCCGCCACCGCTACGGGTGCGGCCGCCGAAACACCGAACTTTTCCTCCAGCTCCTTTACGAGCTCTGCCAGGTCTATCACCGACATGCTCTCTATATACTTGATTACATCATCTTTGGTTATACCGGCCATCTTACGTTCCTCCTGTTATTTTATAATCCTGATATGAAAAATAATTAGCTCGATTTTGCATCTCTAATGGCGTTGAGGGTGTAGAGGAGTTTTCTCGGCACCCCGCTCAAAACCCCTACAAGGCCCGTTAGCGGCGCGTTAATGGAGCCGATCATCTTCGCCAGCAGGACTTCCTTGGACGGCAACTCGGCGAGTGCCTTTATCTCGTCGGCGCCCAATACCCGTTCCCCGAGGGTCGCGGCCTTGAAGGTGACGCCGGGCTGGTCCTTGGCGAACTCCATGAGCTTCTTGGCCGCCAGCGCCGCGTCCTTGTAACTGAAGGCGAGCGCCACCGAGCCCTTGATGTACTCCGTTAAATGGGCCTGGGCGGTGTCTTTAAGCGCAATCCTCGCTAACGTGTTGCGTACCACCATGAACTCGGCCGAAGTCTCCCTCAGGGAACTCCTGAACTCGTTCATCTCAACGGCCTTCACCCCGCTGTACTCGGCGAGAAAGGTCGCGCCCGATTTATCGAGCCTGCCTTTAAGGTCCTCTACGTATTTTTCTTTGTCGGTCCTGTCCAAAAGTTTTTCTCACCCCTTTCTTTGCGTCACAGAGAGCACGGGGACCAAGCCCCCGGAAAAAGTCTCCCACTACCTTCGGTATAGTCAGAATAATACCGGTCTCGACAGGATTTTTACGCCGCTGACGCGGCCCCTGCTTTCTGTGACCTTATTTCAAAACAATAAAAACAACGCGCCTCAAATCATCTCAGGGCGCTTTTTACATCCCCCGTGTCGAGCCTTATACTCGGGCCCATGGTCGTGGAGAGAAAAAGGCTCCTCAGGTACGTCCCCTTGCTCGCCGACGGCTTCGCCTTTATTATGGCGTCCATGAGGGTCATGAAATTTTCCTTGAGTTTTTCCTTGCCGAAGGAGACCTTGCCCACGGGCACATGGATGTTGCCGGCCTTATCGACCCTGAACTCCACCTTGCCGGCCTTGAGCTCGGCTACGGCCCTTCCAACGTCAAACGTGACGGTCCCGAGCTTGGGGTTGGGCATAAGCCCCCTGGGGCCCAGTATCTTCCCGATCTTGCCCACGGCGCCCATCATGTCCGGCGTGGCCACGGTGGCGTCGAAGTCGAGCCATCCTTTCTTAATCTTCTCGATGAGGTCGTCGGAGCCGGTATAGTCCGCGCCCGCCTCTTTTGCCTCGGCCTCCTTCTCGCCCTTGGCGAAGACGAGGACGCGCACCTTTCTGCCCGTGCCGTTAGGCAGGACCACAAAACCCCTTACCATCTGCTCGGGGTGCTTGGGGTTCACGCCAAGGCGACCCGCCACCTCAACGGTCTCGTCAAACTTCGCGCCCGAAATCTCGGGCA
This sequence comes from Thermodesulfobacteriota bacterium, assembly GCA_036986055.1. Taxonomy (GTDB): domain Bacteria; phylum Desulfobacterota; class GWC2-55-46; order GWC2-55-46; family JADFVP01; genus BTQV01. The sequence goes on along the minus strand of BTQV01000057.1, from coordinate 2,254 downwards.
GGATGTTAAGGCCATCATCCACGCTGTAGGCCTTCCCGGCGTCAACCTTCTCCATTGCGGCCTTATATCTCTTTCCAATCTTCATATTTAATCTATCCCTCCACGGTAATTCCCATGCTTCTCGCCGTGCCCTCCACGGTCCTTACAGCCGCGTCGAGTTCAGCGGCAGTGAGATCTGGCATCTTGAGTTTGGCTATCTCTTCCACCTGCTTCCTGGTCACCTTGCCGACTTTGTCCTTGTTGGGCTCTTTGGAACCCTTCTCAAGGCCCGCGGCCTTAAGGAGAAGCACCGACGCAGGCGGCGTCTTTGTTATGTAGGAAAAACTTCTGTCCGCATAGACGGTTATGACAACAGGGATTATCATCCCCTCCTGGGCTTGCGTCTTGGCGTTGAAATTCTTGCAGAAGTCCATTATGTTCACGCCGTGCTGGCCCAGCGCCGGGCCTATGGGCGGGGCGGGGTTGGCCTTTCCCGCCGGTATCTGAAGTTTTATAAGACCTATTACCTTTTTTGCCATTTCAAAAGAACCTTTCTATAAGATTAACGCCGAGCCGACTTTTATAACCTGTTATCAGGTCTTTTCCACCTGTCCGAAGTCGAGCTCCACGGGCGTGGCCCTGCCGAAGATGCTTACCATGACGCGGAGTTTACCCTTGTTGGGCTTGACCTCCTCGACGATGCCGTTGAAGTTGGTGAAGGGGCCGTCGATTACCCTTACGTTTTCGCCCCTGTCGAAGAGAACCTTGGGCTTGGGCCTCACCGCGCCCTCCTCCATCTGTTTGGCGATCCTCCTGACCTCCTCCTCCGTAACAGAGGGCGGGACCTGAGTGCCGCCCACGAACCCCGTCACCTTGGGCACGCCTTTTACCAGGTGCCAGGTCTCGTCGTTGTACTCCATATTTATTATGATATAACCGGGGAAGAACTTTCTCGAAGTGGTCCTCTTGACACCCTTTGCCATTTCCACGACCTTTTCCGTGGGAACGAGAACCTCGCCGAAGAACTCCTCCTTGCCCGAAGATTTTATCTTTTCCTCGAGGGCCGCCTTTACCTTGTTCTCATACCCTGAATAGGTATGAACCACGTACCATTTCTTAGTCATTTCGCCTCATCCCTTTAGAATCAGCCCCACAACCTTTGAAAGCCCCAGGTCCACGAACCCCATAAACGCGGCAAGGATCGACGTCACAGCGATGACGACCCACGTGGAGCTCATGGTCTGCTGCTTATTGGGCCAGGTAACCTTCCTTAATTCCTGGCGCGCCTCTATAAAAAACTGTTTTGCCCTTGTTATCTTTGACATATCGATATAAAGCCCGTATAAAAGTTCGCCTGCCGGCACCCTTCAGTCAGCCGGTCATTAAAAAAAACCCGACTCATTATTAAAACCCCTCCCTCAGCCGCCTCGACCAGCCAGGGCACAGGGGCGGATAATCTGGCAGGCCAGGAGGGATTCGAACCCCCAACATGCGGTTTTGGAGACCGCCGCTCTACCGTTAGAGCTACTGGCCTTTTCGCACAGAAAGACCTACTTGGTCTCCTTGTGAACCGTGTGTTTCTTACAGAACTTGCAGTACTTCTTAAGTTCAAGTCTGTCAGGGGTAGTCTTCTTGTTCTTTGTCGTTGAGTAATTCCTGCGCTTGCAGTCGGTGCAGGCCAATGTAATTATGTTTCTCATCTCAAGCCTTTTTAATCTGATTTATGTGCGCGCCTTATACAAACGCGCCCCGTGAAAACTATATAAAAACTCATGCGCCTCATGCGCCGCCATTTGACAACTTAGATGGTTCAAAGACCCCGGCCTTACAACGGGCCCACTCACATGCCCTCTCAACAAGCCGGATTATAACCCACTCAACCGGCCACTTAACAGGGCCTCCAATCAGCCACTTGAAGGGGCCCTAACACTTAACCGGCCACTTAACAGGCCTCCAACCAACCCCCCAATCAGCCCACATACAACCACTCCCCCCAACTTAACCAGCCCCCAACCAGCCCCGGAACCGGCCCCCTACTCGACTACCTTGGTCACGACGCCAGCCCCGACCGTCCTTCCGCCTTCTCTTATGGCGAACCTCAGGCCTTCTTCCATGGCTATGGGCGCTATCAACTCTATGTCGAAGTTCACGTTATCGCCGGGCATTACCATCTCAGTGCCCGAAGGCAGCGTCACAACACCCGTCACGTCAGTGGTCCTGAAGTAAAACTGCGGACGGTATCCGTTGAAGAACGGCGTATGGCGGCCGCCCTCCT
>BTQV01000056.1:0-8305 GCA_036986055.1 Thermodesulfobacteriota bacterium | reverse complement strand
CTCTTCTACGGGAACAAGTTCTTCCTCAGAGGTCTCCAACTCATCAGTGGGAGCAAGTTCTTCAGTAACTCCCTCATCAACAGGCTCGGAGGACAATTCTCCCTCAGGGGTCTCAGGTTCCCCAGGGGAAACGGGCTCCTCAATAAAATCTTCCACACCAAGCTCGGCGGAAGGCTCTTCCTCGGGGGTCGCTAACTCCTCAGTGGTAGCGGCCTCTTCGGTAAAACCTTCTTCAACTTGTTCTATAGACGTTTCTTCCTCTGGAGTCTCCAACTCCTCAGTGGCAACGGTCTCTTCAGTAAATCCTTCCTCAACAGACTCGACGGAAGGCTCTTCCTCAGAGGTCTCCAACTCCTCAGTGGGAGCAGACTCTTCAGTAAAACCTTCTGCAACCTGTTCTACAGAAGTTTCTTCCTCTGGGGTCTCTAACTCATCTGAGGGAGCGCTCTCTTGAGTGAAACTCTCTTCAACGGACTCTGGCTGAGGTTCTTCCCCGGCAGCACCTTCCGTGGATTCCCCTTCAAGTTCTCCAATCGGCCCAGGCTCTGTCAGGGTCTCTTGCCCAGCGGTCTCCCCTTCCGCAGAAAAATAAGCCCCTTCGTCGCCTGAGATTATACTATCAACATAATTTTCAACTTCCTCGTCAAATATTTTTTCCTTCTCTTCTTCGATAACAGGGGCCTCTTCTTCGGCAGGAACATCCTCAGACGATTCTCCTTCAACGACACCTTCCGCGGCTTCGCCTTCCGGGACCCCGCCGTCCATATCCGATTCAAGGCCGGGTATCTCTATCTCCACATCTTCCCCGGCACCGGGTTCCGTGCCGGAAAGGTCTTCAGACGATTCTCCTTCAACGATACCTTCCGCGGGTTCGCCTTCCGGGACCCCGCCGTCCATATCCGATTCAAGGCCGGGTATCTCTATCTCCACATCTTCCCCGGCACCGGCTTCCCTGCCGGAGAGGTCCTCAGGCGATTCTCCTTCAACGATACCTTCCGCGGCTTCGACTTCCGGGACCTCGCCATCCGATTCAAGGCCGGATATCTCTATCTCCACCTCTTCCTCGGCATCGGGTTCCGTGCCGGAGAGGTCCTCCTGCGATTCTCCTTCGACGACAGCTTCAGCGGCTCCGCCTTCGTCCCCCTCAAAGCCCTCGAAGCTCACCTCTATCTCTTCTTCATCCTCCGGAACGTCTTCATTCGCGGCCCCGTCCGTCAGTTCCACTTGAGCGTCCGCTTCTTCCACGGGCGCCCCGGTTCCCGCTCCTTCCGGCAAATCTCCCGTTACATCTTCGGCTCCTGACGGTGCAGGGCCATGCTCGTCTGTCCCGGGTTCCTCGCCCGTTGTTACGTCACTTTCCTCTGCCGTGGTCAGGGCCTCGCCCCCCACAGGCTCAACATCTTCCGCTTCCGCCGGCTTCAATCCATCAAGGAGTTGCAGGAACTTTTCGTCTTCGGGGTTAATCCCTACGATTTCCTCGCAAAGAGAACTCGCCTCCTCAACCTCCCCGTTTTCCACGCAAATCTCGGCAAGAGGTCTCGCGAACCTTAAAAACTTATTATTGTCGCCTCTTTCCCTGTATATCTCCACGAGAGGTCCGATTACCCTCGGCTCCTTCGGGTAGACTTTCTGAAGGTCGAGGAATATCTCTTCAGCCCTCTTTAAATCGCCTTCCGCAGAGAGCGTCTTAAAGACATTTGAATAAATATCTAGGGCATCATCGAGGTAGTCGAGTTTACTATAAAGTTTGGCGAGTTTCACCCTGATGCTGACGTTTTCAGAGTCAATGTCCACCATCTTCTTCAAGAGGTCGAGGGCCTCGTTCTCAAGGCCCTTTTTCTCGAAGGTGTTGAGTATTATCGTATACTGGCTTACGGCGTCGGCGATGAGCCTCTGCTTGGTATAGAGGTCGGCGAGTTTATAGTTTATATCTATGTTGGACGGGGCGAGTTTGAGGACCTGTTTGTAAACGGCTATGGCCTTGAGATAAAAACCTCCCCTTGCGTTCGCCTTCGCCACCTCGGTATATTCATTTATGGCTTCCTCGGTATTGCCCACCTTTACGAGGAGGTCGCCGAGGCGCAGGCGGACGGAGACGTCCCTGGGGTCCATATTCACGGCCGCGCGGTACTCATTCACGGCCTTTTCCATATAGCCCTTCTGGATGTATTTTTGCGCCTTCTGGAGTATCTTATCCTTGCGTGCCATAGTCTTTCATATCTTTAAAAGGATGGAAAAAAGCCCCGCCCCACCGGGATTAACCCCTTAGCGGCGAAAAAATATCTTCAGCGGTACGGCCTCCGGCGGTTCTTCCGGCCCGGCGGCTAAGATTCCATTCGTCTGTCGAGTATCTCGACTTAAGGAGTTTTTCTTTCATGAATTTTTCGCTGTCGCTCAACGAGGCCGGGGTAAAAAAAGCGTCCAGTCCCACGGACATCTTCGCTACGAGAGCCCTTCTCAAATCACCGGGGTCCGTCTCCACGAAGTCGCTTAGGCAGGACGACTTTTCAAGGACCTCCGCGCCGAAGACGCGGGCCGTGAGCGCCCTGTCGATACCCGTTATTATTGAGCCGTGCTGGAGGAAGGCGTCCTTTACGCGCCTCTGGGAACTACCCGCTATCTTACGCCTTCCCGCGAGTATCTCGAACCTCGTGGACGTGGAAAAGCAGGCGGGGCTGCGCATGTAACCGGTCCCGGACCTCGCGCTCGAAAACCGCGCGTCCACGCCGGTGTCTTTAAGCGCCGCCACGATGCACTTGCTGACAACGGAATAGGCGGCGGAAATGCCGCCGGAAAATTTTTCGCTACCGGAAAAGGCGACTACGGAATATGTAATCTCTGAGTCGTGAAGCACGGCCCTGCCCCCGGTAATCCTCCTGACGACGGGAAGCCCTGAACCCCGGAAGGGGGACGCGTCCTGCAGACAACCTATGGAGACGGTGGGTCTTTTCCAGCCGTAAAGCCTCAGCACGGGCTTAAAAAACCCCTCGCCCGCAGCCGCCGACCTCAAGAGGGCCTCGTCCGTCGCCATGTTCTCCGCCCCGCCCGCGGGCGGGTCTATAATCAGCCTCCAGTTTTCCAAGCGGTCTTCTGTGGTTGAATTTTTTACTATAGATGTTTTTCCGGTATTCGTGGGATGCGCGGCCTTGCACCGCTCAGATAATAAGTTTGCCCGTTCCACAAGGGGCGGCGGCGCCGTCATTGCCGTATTAATTATATATCAGGTGAACCTGGAAAGAAAGTTTATATCTATCTTTCCGGCTATAAAATCATGGTCTTTCATTATCTTCAAATGGAGCGGGATGTTCGTCTTGACGCCTGCAACATGGAACTCCTCAAGGGCCCTCGACATCCTTACAATGGCCTCGTCGCGGGTAGGGGAGTGGACGATAAGTTTCGCAAGGAGGTTGTCGTAATAGGGAGGGACGACACACCCGCTGTAAAGCGCTGTGTCCACGCGCACCCCCGGCCCCCCCGGGAGCACCAGTTCCGTTATCCTCCCTGATGAAGGGATAAAGGTCCTGGGGTCCTCGGCGTTTATCCTGCACTCGATGCTGTGGCCGTTCATCTTGATGCTGCGCTGACGAATCTTAAGCCTTTTAGTCGCGGCTATCCTTATCTGCTCTTTTATGATGTCAATGCCGGTGACCATCTCCGTTACCGGGTGCTCGACCTGCACCCTCGTATTCATTTCCATGAAATGAAATTTCTTGTTCTTGTCCAGCAGAAATTCCACTGTCCCGGCGTTTGTGTAGCCTATGGCCTTTGCAAGTTTTACAGCCGCCTCGCCCATCTTGTACCTGAGCCGCGAGTCGACTATGGGGCTCGGGGACTCCTCCAGTATCTTCTGGTGCCTTCTCTGTATCGAACACTCCCTCTCGCCGAGATGTATTACATTGCCCCCCTCGCCGGCAAGTATCTGAATCTCCACGTGTCTCGGCATTTCACAGTATTTCTCGACAAAGACCTCGTCGTCTCCGAAGGCCGAGAGGGCCTCCATCTTCGCCGTGTTAAAGGCGTTGGCGAGGCTCGCCTGGGTGTGGACGAGCTTCATCCCCCTTCCGCCCCCGCCGCTCGACGCCTTTATGAGCACCGGAAAACCTATCTTCCTTGAAACTGCCACGGCCTCCTTTTCGCTGGACATGGCCTGGTTGCTCCATTTGAGGACCGGCACCTTTACGCCCTCGGCGATTTTTTTGGCCTGTATCTTGTTGCCCATGAGCCTCATGGTGGCCGAGGTGGGGCCGATAAATTTTATTCCGCATTTCTCGCAGGCCTCGGCAAAGGCCGCGTTCTCAGCGAGGAAACCGTATCCGGGGTGCACGGCCTCGGCGTCGGCCACCTCCATGGCGCTTATGATATTCGTAATATTAAGGTAACTGTCCGTGGCCCGGGCAGGCCCGATGCATATGGCGGCGTCGGCGAGTTTCACATGGAGAGAGTCCTTATCGGCGTCAGAGTAAATGGCGAGGCTCTTAATACCCAGTTCCCTGCAGGCCCTTATTATCCTTACGGCTATCTCGCCTCTGTTTGCGATAAGAATTTTATTAAACATAATATCAGGTAAAACCCCTTTTTCTTTTTCGGATTCTTTGAGGAAGGTCTCTCTGGAATAACCGCGGGAAATGACTCCCCGCCACTGTTCCAGCCAGTTCTTTCCCATAGGGTCAGATTGAACTTCAAGTTAAGCAAGGCCGGGTTTAAAAGAGCCTTACGGGATTTACACCTTGAAACTCCGCCGGTCTACTTGGCGACTTCCACATAAAAAAGAGGCTCACCGTACTCAACGGGCTGACCGTTCTCAACGAGTATGGAGACGATCTTTCCGCTGAACTCGCTCTCAACATCGTTCATGAGTTTCATGGCCTCAACTATACAGAGGGTCTGCCCTTTCTGAACGACGGAACCCACCTCCACGAAGGACTCCGAGTCCGGGGCGGACGCCCTGTAAAAGGTCCCCACCATGGGCGCGGTCACTGTCTTTATATTCTCGGGCGTGGTCTTTTCCCTGGCCTCTCTCTTAACCTCCTTCGAGGGGCTTACGGCCACCTCGGCCCTTGGGAAAGCACCCTTTCCTGGGGCCTCACCCCGCTTGAGCCTCACCTTGCCGTCGGCGTTCTCAAACTCCACTTCCACGATATCGGTATCCTTGATAAATCTATACAGGGCCTTTATATCTTTTATGTTCATATATCCTCTATCCTCCCTTTAAAGGCAAACGAGTTCATCGGGCGAAGCGGTCATGAGTTCACAGCCGTCTTTCTTCACGAGCGCCATATCCTCTATCCTTACCCCTCCCCAGCCGGGGATGTAAATGCCGGGCTCAACGGTAACGACCATGCCCTCCTTGAACACGTCTTTGCTCGCCGGGCCTATTGAGGGCCTTTCATGGACATCGAGACCAACGCCGTGGCCCGTGCCGTGGCCGAAGTATTTTCCGTAGCCGGCCTTTTTTATATGTGACCTCGCAGCGCCGTCCACGTCGACGGCCGCCACGCCGTCGGTTATCAACGCAATCGCCCTTTTCTGAGCTTCCTTTACAACGCCGTATATCTTCTCCTGAAGGCCATTTGCCTTGCCGATGCAATAGGTACGCGTATTGTCCGAGTTATACCCCTCAAAGCGCGCGCCCATGTCCACGACTACGAGCTCTCCCTTTTTAATCCTCTTCTCAGAGGCCTTGCCGTGGGGGAGCGCCCCCCTCTGCCCCGAGGCCACAATGGTCTCAAAGGCAACTCCCTCGGCCCCCTTTTTCCTCATCCACTCTTCTGCACAAAGGGCGACACCTGCCTCGGTGAGGCCGGCCTTCAATGTCCTCTCGACTTTTTTGAAGCCGCTCTTGAGGATGGCCGAGGACTTTTTTATGAGGTCCACCTCAAAGGGGTCCTTGACCGCCCTCACCCCGGCCACGGGGTTTGTAATCGGGCTGAACCGCAGCGGCTTAAGCGCGCTCTTTATCTTTTTATAAAGGTTATAACTCAAGACGTCGCCCTCGAAACCGAGCCTCCGTAGATTAAACCCGCCAACCCTGGCGGCGAGGACTTCGAGGGGTTTTTGCTTGTAAATCCTGACGGTGAACCCGCTCGGAGCGGTCTCTAATTTTGCCTGGACCGTGTACCTCGTGTCGGTGAATAAAAGGGCCTTATTCCGCGTAACGACTACATAGCCGCTTGAGCCGGTAAAACCCGTAAGGTACCTTATATTATTGATGTCCGTTACAAGGAGACCGTCGACGCCCTTCCTTACAATCTCACGGCGGAGACCCTTTAGCCTATTCCTGTAATCAGGCCCCTTGTCTATAACTAAAACTCCTTTTCCGCGGATTTTCAAAAAATGTCCGTCCCTGAGGACCACGTACAGAGAGACCGGTTAAAAATGCGCTTTTTTCCTCTTGCCCCTGCACGCCGTCTCTTTAAGGGACTGGATCTTACGCTCCATTTCCGGGTCGCCAGGGCGGCTGTCGGCGATAATCTTGTATATCATAAGGGCGTCTTCATAAAAACCCTGTTTTTCAAGGACCTCGGCCATGGTCCTTGTAAAGAAAATATCGTCGCCCGCCTTTACATCCCCCACGGCCTTTCGCTCCCCTTGAGTGTACTTGCCTACAAACAAAAACCCTTTGATATACTTAAAATTATTAAAGAACAGCCGGCAAGTCAAGGATATTTTTAAGGTCCGCCCTCAAGCGTTAGGCCCAAAAGCGCCCGCCGCTTTCAGTATAGGAGCGGGTCTTGACCGGCGGGGTCCTGTACGGCCTAAAAGACCCCGCCTTAATCAGGACAAGAATTCCTCTATTTCATCCTCTGTCACGTCTCTCAATACGACGCTCCCCACCCCGCGGGCAAGCACAAAACGCAGCCTCCCAGAGGCGACCTTTTTGTCGTGTCTCAAGGCTTCGATAATCGAGGCGGCGTTGAGGGCCGGTGGTTTTACCGGGAGCCCCAGCGAAGCGAGAAGCACCTGTAACCTATCCCCCAGCTCCGCCTCACAGAGCCCGAGCCTTACAGAGAGGGCGGCGGCCATGACCATGCCGATGGAGACGGCCTCGCCGTGCTTGAAGGTCCCGTAACCCGAGAGCGTCTCTATGGCGTGGCCGAAGGTATGGCCGAAGTTGAGTACGGCCCTTACACCCGTCTCTTCCCTCTCGTCGGCCGAGACGACCTCGGCCTTAATCTCGCATGAGCGCTTTATGGCCGTTAGGATTTCGTCCTTGAGTTTAAGGAGGTTCTCTGCGTTGGCCTCAAGGAACCTGAAGAACTCGGCGTCCCTGATGACGCCGTACTTGACCACCTCGCTCATCCCGGAGCGCACATCCCTCTCATCGAGGGTATTTAATACGTCGGGGTCGATATAGACGGCCGCCGGCTGGTAGAAGGAGCCTATGAGGTTCTTGCCCTTTTTGTGGTTTACGGCGGTCTTGCCCCCGACGGAACTGTCGACCTGGGCAAGCAGGGTGGTAGGGACCTGGACATAAGGCACACCGCGCAGATATGTCGCCGCCGCGAAACCGGTAATATCGCCTATGACCCCGCCGCCAAGGGCCACGACGGGCGAAGACCTTTCCATCCTGTGCTCTATGAGGGCGTCGTATATCTTCGAGGCCTCGGAGAGCGTCTTATATTCCTCGCCGTCGGGGATGGTTATGGTAAAGGCGTCAAAACCGGCCTTCTTCAGGCTCGATAAAAGCCTTTTATTGTAAAGCCCCCCCACAAGGGGGTTTGTGACAACAGCGGCCCTGCCTTCAAGACCGGCCTCAACGAGCCTCTCGCCCACGTGGTCCAGTATGCCGCGCTCTATCTCGATGGGGTAGGATCTCGGCCCGAGTTCCACTCTTATAGTCGGCATGCGCTTATCTCCAAAAGGGGAAAATTTTATCCAGACGACTATACCAGATTAGCGCGCAGTTGTCATGGCCCACTTTCGCAGATACTAAAAAGGGCGATGGATGGTTTGACGGCCGGGATTTCTAAGGGGTGGGCTTATAGAGGTCCTTCAGGAAAAATTCCCGCCGGAAGAGGATATAGTTGGAGAGGGTGGTCTTTTCAAGGGCCTCTTCAAGGACTTCCCTTTTAAATGAGCCGCCCCATTCAAGGGAGGCCTTGAAAAACCTGTTGTAAAATTCATCGGGAAAGACCTCCACCTCGAAGACGAGTTTTACGGCCCTGGGACGCACGTTAAGCGGGTAATCGAACAAAAAACTCTCGAAGGGCGCGAGCCTCGTGTCAAAGGCCTCCATTGACAGGTTCACGGGCACCTTTCTCCCGATAAAGGCCTCCTTCTCCGACCCCCCGAGGACGCCGCCTTT